>CAYZQQ010000080.1:0-11178 GCA_964480075.1 uncultured Anaerolineaceae bacterium | reverse complement strand
AAAGCCCTACCGGCAGGCACGCAGCACACGTTATAACGAGCGAAACGAAGTCAAAGACGCGCTGGCATATCTGCGGCTGGTTCACAACCCCAACGACCAAGTTTCGCTGGGGCGAATCATCAACGTGCCACGCCGGAGTATCGGTGCAAAAACGGTGCAAACCCTGTTCAACTGGGCGGCGGCGATGGATTATTCCCCTTGGCAGGCGCTGGTCGCACTCCACAACTTCACCGCCGATGCCGCCGATGCCCCCCCTGTGCCATCCCCATTTAAACCGCGCGCGGTGAAAAGTTTGGTCGCCTTCGCCAAAATCTTGTTGCTGTTGCTGGCAGCGAAGGAAAAAATGCCGCTGGTTGATTTAATTGACCTGATGTTCGCCCGTTCCGGCTATAAAAATATGCTGAACGACGGCACCGACGAAGGCGCGGAACGCTGGGAAAACCTGCAAGAATTGAAAACCGTCGCCCGCAATTATGAAGGATTGGACGGCGCGGAAGCCCTGTCGCAGTTTTTGGAAGAAGTGGCGCTGGTGTCGGACGTAGACGGGCTGAATGAAAATGAAGGCGGTCCCGCCCTGCTCACCCTGCACGCCGCCAAAGGGTTGGAATTTCCGATTGTGTTTATAGTCGGTATGGAAGAGGGAATTTTCCCCCACTCGCGCAGTAAAGACAACCCCGACCAAATGGAAGAGGAACGGCGGCTGGCGTATGTCGGCGTGACGCGCGCCAAAGACCGGTTGTACCTGACCTATGCCTTCCGGCGCACCATTTACGGGCACGAAGAGATGAGCGAGCCGTCACGGTTTTTGGCGGACATTCCGCCAGAGCTGGTGGATGTGCAAACCACGCAGGTTAATAACCGGCGCAGCTCATCTGCCACCCGCCGCAACCGCCGCAATCAATCTTCAACGTGGAACAACACGCAGAGCTATCATCGCCAAACGCGGTGGGTTCCGCCGAGCGAGCGCCGGGCAAAAGAATCACCGCCGCCTGTGCTGGGACAATTCAAAATTGGCGACCGCATCCACCACAAAACCTTTGGTGAAGGCACAATCGTATCCATAAAAATGCAGGATAACGACGAAGAAGTAACGGTGGCTTTCCCCGGAAAAGGCGTCAAACGGTTGCTGGTGAGTTTAGCCCCATTGAAAAAACTATAAGATTATGTCAAACTTATTCCGCAAATTGTACGAGTAGACATATTATGTTATAATAAACGGGAAATATACCGTATTGAAAGAAACGGAGTTTCCACAATGACAGAAAAAACTATCAAAATCAAACAAAAAATGTTGGGCATTTTGATGCAAAACGCGCGCCAACGCATAGGATTGACCATTTCAGAGACGGCAACATTACTGGGCATTGAGCCGGGCACACTCGCTCAATATGAGTCGGGCAGAGCCGAAGCCGGATTGCCCACGCTGGAAGCGCTGGCAGAAATCTGCCATGTTCCCGTAAACTATTTTTGGGCAGAAGACGCCCTGCCCAACCCCACCCCACGCACCGATGCCCCGCACAGCATCACCCTGCGCCGAAAGATGCTCGGTGTGCTGCTGGCACAAGCTCGGCAACAGGCAGCGGTGGCAGCGACCGATGCGGCACAGACCGTCGGCGTTGATGGCGAAACCCTGTCGGCTATGGAATTGGGCAAAACAGATGTACCATTCAGCCAATTAAAGGCGCTGCTGGCGTTATACAATCTGCCAATGGAAGACCTGCTGGCAGATGTTAATGTTTCGACGAACGGGAATGGCAGCGAAAAACCTGCGCCGCAAACCGCTGCTTCCGCGATGGAGATGCCTGATTTGGAACACTTCTCGCCGGATGTGCAAGAATTTCTGGCTGACCCAACCAATGTTTTGTATGTGAAATTGGCGATGAGATTGCACGATTTGTCTGCCGACAATCTGCGTGCGCTCGCAGAAGGTATTCTGGAAATTACATATTAAACGGTGGAAGCAATGACAAATCTAGATAAACTTCAAAAAGAAGGTGTGGACGCTTTTCGGGCGGGAAATTACGAACTGGCAGAAGAGAAGTTTTTGGCGCTGATTGACGCTGCCACCACCGAAAACGACCCCGCCAAAGTTGCCGAAGCGCACAACGACCTCGGGGTGGTGCGCAAACAATTGGGTAACATTGATGACGCTATGGAAGCGTTGCACGCCGCCCTTAAATATTATCAAGATGTGGATGATGCGCGCGGCGAAGCGCAGGTGCTGGGTAACTTTGGGATGGTGGAAGCAGGCGCCGAAAAATATGAAGATGCCATTCAAAGTTATTTGGATAGCGCCACCATTTTTGAAGAGCTCGGCGATTCTGAAATGGCAATGTATTCGTGGCAAGCGCTCAGCCGGTTGCAATTAAAACAGAAAGACTGGATTAACGCTCTCGCGGCATACGAAGAAGGAATTGCCCACCTGCCGGATTCATCCATCAAAAAGAAAATAGTGCAAACATTACTAAAAACACCGCAAAAGTTTTTGGGCAAAATGTAGCGATTTCTCCTTTCTACCATATAAAACCGCATCAAAAAAGCCACCTAAAAATGGGTGGCTTTTTGATATTCTCAACTTGACTCGGCTATTTCTCGTCGTGTTCTTTCTTTTGAGCTTCAACAATTTTTTGCACCAAATGCGATGGTACGCTTTGGTAGTGCGATAATTTTTGCTCGTAAATGCCGCGCCCCTGCGTAATCGAACGTAATTCTGTCCCGTATCGCTGAATTTCAGCAAATGGAATAATGGCAGTGATGGTGGTATCGCCTTTGAGCTGCTCCATTCCCTGCACCTGCCCGCGTTTGGTGGTTAAATCGCCCATCACATCGCCGGTAAATTGCTCCGGAATGGTCACTCGAATTTCCATCACCGGTTCCAACAATACCGGCGACGCCGCCATAAACGCCTTCTTAAAGGCTTCGCGCCCGGCAACTTGGAACGCGATGTCTTTTGAATCGACAGGGTGTTCTTTACCGTCAATCGCCACGGCTTTAATATCCACAATGGGCGAACCGGCTAAAACGCCGCCGCCCAACACCTGTTTGATACCCTTTTCAACAGACGGCAAATAGACGCTCGATACCACGCCGCCGAAGATTTCGCTTTTAAATTCAAACCCTTCGCCCCGTTCCATCGGCTCAATTCGTAATTCGATTTCACCGAATTGTCCCGCGCCGCCCGTTTGTTTTTTGTGTCGATAGCGCGCGGTAGCGGTTTTGGTAATGGTTTCCTGATAGGGGACTTTGGGAATGGTGGTATCAATGTTTAAGCCATATTTATCCGCCATCCGTTTTACGGTCACAACAATGTGCGTTTCGCCCATACCTTCCAGCAGATATTCATGGGTGCGTGGTTCGTTGCGCACATTCAACGTGGGGTCAGTGGCTGTGAGACGCTGGATGGTGGGTCCCAGTTTGGCTGTATCCGCTTGGGTTTTGGGATGTACCGCCACCGCAAACAGTGGTTCGGGATATTCCACCGGCAGGGTTCTATATTGCTCTTTTTTGTAACACAGGGTATCACCCGTTTTGGTGTGACTTAATTTCACCACCGCGCCAATATCACCGGCGACAACCGCATCAACTGGAATTTGGTCTTTCCCGCGCGGTAAAAACAGCGAGCCCAGTCGCTCTTCTGCCTCTGAAACCGGATTATACAAACGGGTATCGGATTTTATTGTCCCGGAAAGTACCTTAAAATAGCTCACCGTGCCATATTGATCATCCACGGTTTTGAAGATGCGAACCACCAGCGGACCATTCGCAGTCATGTCAAGTTCAGTTTCTTCGTCACCCTGCAACACGGGAACGGTCTGAGCCGGAGCCGGGAGGTTATGAATAACATTGTACATAAATGAGCGCACAGCTACATTTGCGGTAGCCGACCCGCAGAACACCGGCACCAAATGACCGCTTTTTAAGCCCTTGCCCAGCCCCAGCGCAATGTCATCGTCGCTCAATTCTTCGCCGTCAAAATATTTCATCATCAGGTCGTCGTCACTCTCGGCGGCGGCTTCAATCAATTCGGTGCGAAATTCTGCAATTTCAGCTGCCATATCAGCCGGCGCATCAGCCAAGTCGGCATCAGCGCCCGTGTACGCCTGAAGTGTCACCAAATCAACAATGCCGGTAAAATGTTCGCCATCTCGAATGGGTAGTTGCATGGGGACGAATGTCGCATCAAACTTGTTACGAAGTTCGCCGATAACCCGCCGATAGCTGGCATTGTCTCGGTCCATTTTGTTGATGAATACGGCACGGGGAACATTCATCGCTGCGGCGCGTTTCCATGCCAGCATCGTGCCCACTTCCACCCCGGATGAACCATCAAGTACCATCACCGCCACGTCTGATGCAGAAAGGCTGCTGATAACTTCGCCCACAAAATCGAGATACCCCGGCGCATCAATCACATTTATTTTGTGGTCTTTCCATTCCAGTGGTGCAACAGCAGCGTTAATGGAAATAGTCCGTCGAATTTCTTCGTCGTCAAAATCGGTGACCGTGTTGCCTTCTTCAACTTTCCCCAAGCGGTTACTGGCACCGCTATTGAATATCATCGCTTCTGCCAACGAGGTTTTCCCGGAACCACTGTGACCCAGCAGCACAATATTGCGAACTTTGTCAGACTGATATACCTTTGCCATTCATAACTCCTTTGTTGGTATTCGATTAATATGAGGAAACACGTAAAAAACACGTGTCATTCAGCACATTTTACAACTGAGCTTTTACGACTCCCATCACCCACAAGAGGCAATTTTAACTTAATTAGACAAGATTGTCAAAGAAATTTCGGTGTGGTACACTAGCCGCAATTATGATAAAAATATTGTCTGCAAAGGGGTAGCTTTTATGGCAACTTTTGTTCCGGAACCATTCCGCATTAAATCCGTGGAACCCATTAAACAAACCACTCGCGCCGAACGCGAAACATTTTTGGCAGAAGCGGGGTACAACATTTTCAACCTGCGGTCGCAATCTGTGTATATTGATTTGCTGACCGACTCCGGTACGGGGGCAATGAGCACCAATCAGTGGGCGGGGATTATGCTGGGCGATGAAAGTTACGCCGGTTCGCCGAATTTTTTCAATTTCCGCGATGCCGTGCAGGATATTATGGGCTTTGAATTTGTCGCACCGACCCATCAGGGGCGCGGCGCAGAAAATGTACTTTTTAGCATTATGGTGCATCCGGGTCAAACGATACCCAACAACACCCACTTCGATACCACCATGGCGAACATTTTGGCGCGGGGTGGCAACCCCACCAACCACGTCATTCCCGAAGCCGGCAATCCGGCATTTGACCATCCTTTTAAAGGGAATATGGATATTGCCGCACTGGAAGCCTTCATCGAAAAAACCGGCGCGGAGAATATTCCGCTGGGAATGATGACCATCACCAACAACAGCGGCGGCGGACAACCCGTGTCGCTGGAAAATATTCGCCAAACAGCAGAAGTGTATCACCGGCACAACATTCCGTTTTTTATTGACGCCTGCCGTTTTGCTGAAAACGCCTATTTTATCCAACAGCGCGAACCGGGCTGTCAAGATAAGTCTGTCCGTAAGATTGCCCGCGAGATTTTCGCGGTGGCAGATGGCTGTCTGATGAGCGCCAAAAAAGATGCGCTGGTGAACATCGGCGGGTTTTTGGCGCTGCGCGATGAAGACCTGTACCGCAAAGTGGCGCAAGAATTGACCCTCCGCGAAGGTTTTCCCACTTATGGCGGACTTGCCGGGCGCGATTTGGAAGCGATGGCGCGCGGATTATACGAAGGCACAGACGAAGATTATCTGCGCTATCGCATTGGACACACCCAATATTTGGCAGATAGTTTTCTAGAAGCCGGTATTCCCGTCATTCAACCCTCAGGCGGGCATGCGGTGTATCTGGACGCGAAACAGATTGCGCCGCACATTCCTGCCAGCCAATTCCCCGCCCAAGCTGTCACCGCCGCACTGTATCTGGAAGGCGGCATTCGCGGCGTGGAATTGGGCAGTTTGATGTTTGCTCACCCGCACCCGCAAACCGGCGAATGGCTCTATCCCGAATTGGAACTGGTGCGGCTCGCCATTCCGCGTCGGGTGTACACTCAGGCGCATCTGGATTATGTGGTGGATACCGCCAAACATGTGTTTGAGCATCGAGCATCGCTGCCCGGCTATCGCATTACATACCAAAGCCAGTTTTTGCGGCATTTCACCGCCCGGCTAGAGCCGATTGGATAATCCATCGGAAACATACCCTCATGCAAACCGGAACCTACATTTTACTGTTGCATCTGTCCGCAGATGCCGAACTCGATATTCCCGGACTGGGTCAAACCACGCTACCCGCCGGATTTTACGCCTATGCTGATAGCGCATTTGGCGTTTTCAGCCTGCCGGAACGCATCAAAACCCATCTTGCCGCCCCCACTCGCCCCCGCGAGCACATCGATTTTCTGCGACAAGCCGCCACTGTCACCGAAGTATGGATGGCGTTGGGTGACGAACCGCACGAGCACGAGTGGGTATCGTTGCTGCTGGCAATTCCCGGTAGCATATCCATCACCGACGGTTTCGGCGTGAGCGATTGCACCTGCGAAAGTCATCTGGTTTATTTTGACGTGCGCCCGGAACTGGACGATTTCCAAATTGGCGCGCGCAAATTGTTCTCCACCGAATCCATCATTCGGGCAAAAACCAACTATGCCGATGAAAGCCTCTGACCTGCTGGAACACCTGCAAAATCCGAATATTGACGATGCCGCCGCCGAGCAAGTCGCTATTGTGTTGGGCGAAGCGGGTGACGCGGGCTGGACAGCGATTGAATCGCTGGTCGGCGCATCCGACCCCGACCGGCGCTTTTGGGCGGTGCGCGCGCTGTGGGCAAACGGTTCGGATGCCGCCATCTCCGCGCTGGCGGCTCTTTTGCTTGACCCCGATGAAATGGTGCGCAGTGCTGCCGCGCTCGCACTGGGCGAATTGCACCCCGAGTCTGCCATTTCTCCCCTGCTAAAATTAACCGCCACCGATGAGACCGCCGCCGGAAACCACGCCGCCGATGCGCTGGCAAAAATCGGTACCCCCGCCGCCAACGGGCTGATTGCCCTGCTGGAACATCCGCAGGCGTGGGTGCGCCGTCGCGCCGCCAAAGCGCTCATCCCCATAAAAAGTCACGCCGCCATCCGCCCGTTGATTGACCGGCTGGACAACGATGAGAGCTATCTGGTGCGCTATTTCGCCGACCGGGCGCTCAAAAAAATGGGTGTCGGACAAATGATTTATTTTAAGTAGCAGGGAGTCATCTAACCCGACAATAAATTGTCGGGCTAAAAACCAAAGCCGACCTTTGGTCGGCTTGAGTTCTGAGCCTTGAACTTTAGTTCGAGGCGAGCGATTTTTGTTCCATACCCCATACTTCAGGAGAACCACCATGCCATATACCCCCATTCTCGCCACTCTTGGATACATTTTGTCCCCCGATGGCAAAGAAGTGCTATTGATTCACCGCAACGCCCGCCAAAACGATATGCACCTCGGCAAATATAATGGCTTGGGCGGCAAGCTGGAACGGGATGAAAATGTGGTGTCCGGCTTGCGGCGGGAAATCCGCGAAGAGGCGGGCGTGGAGATTGACGGCATCCGCCTGCGGGGAACCATCAACTGGACCGGCTTCGGCAAAAACGGCGAAGACTGGTTCGGGTTTATTTTTCGAATTGACGCATTTTCCGGCACGCCACTTTCGGCAAATCACGAAGGCTCGCTGCACTGGGTCGCGGTGGAGAAAATAATGGCGCTTCCGCTGTGGGAAGGCGACCGCTACTTTTTGCCGCTCGTTTTCGGCGACGACCCGCGCCAGTTCCACGGCGTCATGCCGTATCAAGACGGGCATCCGCTGGATTGGCAGTTCGAATGGGTGGGGCTGGGGTAGCGGCGGTAGATATCAGGAAGTCTGCTAAGAAATTCCTGTTCAAATTTGATGGGCGACGTTTACATTGCATAAAAGTTGTGGTAGCATAGGACTATATAGAACTTCATGGCAATTCCACTCAATAGAATCGTTGAACTAAATTAAAAATAAAGGTACTATGGCTGAAAACAACTTTTTTGACGAACAAAAAGAACAGTCGCTTGTTAAATCCACCATTGTATCCAAATATTTTGATGTATGGGCTAAAGTCATCATTAGCACTCAGAAACGGTACCCTCGGCGCTCGCAAAAAATCGCCTACATTGATCTTTTTGCAGGGCCTGGGCGGTATAAGAATGGCGCTCAATCAACACCGCTAAAAATATTAACCAGTGCAATAAGTAAAAAAGATTTGAGAAATCGCTTAATTACCATTTTTAACGATAAAGACGAAAAGAACTCCAAAGAGCTAGAGAAAACAATATCAGAGATTCCCGGAATTAAACAATTAAAATATAAGCCAAAAGTTTACAACCAAGAGGTTGGTGATGAAATTGTTAAGCTATTTGAAAATATGAATCTTATTCCCACCCTGTTCTTCGTCGATCCTTGGGGTTATAAAGGGCTTTCTCTCAGATTGGTAAATTCCGTATTAAAAGATTGGGGATGCGATGCAATTTTCTTTTTTAATTATAATCGCATCAATATGGGAATAAATAATGTAGCTGTAAGCAAGCATATGAAGGCCTTATTTGGGGAAAAACGTATAAAAGCATTGAGCAACAAGTTGGCAGAAAAACCACCTCAAAGAGAATTGTTAGTAGTTGAAGAACTGTGTCAAGCATTAAAAGCGTATGGCTCAAAATATGTTTTACCCTTCAGGTTTAAAGATAAAAAAGGCAAAAGAACAAGTCATCATTTAATATTTGTTAGTAAGAGTTTTCGCGGATATGAAATTATGAAAAATATTATGGCAAAAGAAAGCACCAGTAACGAGCAAGGAGTCCCTTCATTTGAATATAATCCATCAGATTCCTTACCAAAGCAAACTCTTCTCTTTCAGCTATCACGTCCTCTTGATGATTTAAAAGAAGATTTATTAAAGTCATTTAAAGGACAAACTCTTACAATGTACGAAATCTATGAAAGACACAATGTAGATACTCCCTATATTAAAAAAAACTATAAAGATGTATTGCGTACCCTCTACGAAGAAGGTACTATTAAAGCAGTATCTCAAAAAAATAAACCTCCACGAAAGGGAACATTTGGTGATAAAATTATGGTCACTTTTGGTGATAAAATTATGGTCACTTTCCCAAACTAGGATAAAAAATGGCTAAAAGCAAAATAGAATGGACAGAATCAACTTGGAATCCAGTTACAGGGTGTACAAAAATAAGTTCTGGATGCAAAAACTGTTATGCAGAAAGAATGGCAAAGAGATTACAAAAAATGGGGCAGCCCAATTATGTGAATGGATTTGAGATTGCACTACATGAGCATGTTTTAGAATACCCACTTAGATGGAAGAAACCTAAAACAATTTTTGTAAACTCTATGAGCGATCTATTTCATGAGAAGGTTCCTAAATCTTATATAATGAAAGTCTTTGATATTATGGAAAAAGCCCATTGGCATACTTTCCAAATTTTGACCAAACGCTCCCAGCGTTTAATAGAACTGGCAAATGAACTGAAATGGCCACTGAACGTTTGGATGGGGGTCAGTGTTGAAAATTCTGATTATACCTTTCGCATCGATCAATTACGCCAGACAAATTCTCATATAAAATTTCTTTCCCTCGAACCCCTATTGGGACCGTTATCAAATTTGGATTTAGACAATATTGATTGGGTAATAGCTGGTGGTGAGTCTGGCCCAGGCGCAAGACCAATACAAAAAGAATGGATTACGGACATTCGAGACCAATGTCTGATTGCAAACGTACCCTTCTTTTTCAAGCAATGGGGAGGCGTTCAGAAAAAACGTGCCGGTCGGAAACTTGACGGTATAATATGGGATGAAATGCCAGTTGTTGAGTTAATAGCTGCGTAATTCCCAAAATCCATATTGAGAACCGACATACCGTTGCGTCCAATTATTGTTGCGAAAAAAATCATTCTGCAAATACTCCTGCTATCATATGATGGGCAGCGCTAGCCAATCAAGCAGCCTATTTCACCCCCCCCCCCAAAAAAAAAACCAACGAGGCAATTATGCAAAAGCAACCCAATTCCCGCACGTGTTTCGTCTGCGGGCGCGAAAATGACTCCGGTTTGAAGATGAGCTGGCACAATGTGCCGGAGGCGGCGCAGATTGAAGGGCATGTCACCATCCCCGAACACCTGAACGGCTATCCGGGCATTGCCCACGGCGGCATTGTCGCCGCGATTCTGGATGAAACTGCCGGGCGTTCCATCATGATTGATGGCAATTTTGAGGAATTATTTGTCACGTTGTCGCTGGAGATAAAATATCGCAATTTGACTCCCACCGGCGTCGAACTCACCGCTGTCGGTTGGGTCATCCGCCGTGGGGCGAATAAAGCCAAAGTTGCCGCCGAACTCCGCCTGCCCGATGGCGCGGTGACCGCCACCTGTGAAGCGGTGGTGGTTCGCCCACCGGAAGAAGTGGCAACCCGCTGGGAGCCGGAACGGCAATTCTGGAAAGTTGATTGAGCGCCAACAAAAATCAGCGCGCAGATTATACGGATGACACAGATTTTCACAGCACCCGCAGAACAGGATTTTTCAATCCACAGATAGACACAGATTTTCACAGATAAACACAGAATAATAAACATTAGTGTTCATCTGTGGACTATTTTTTCTCACTTGAACATTGCCTTGCTTGTCCCAAATTCAGGGTTACAGCACTCGTAGCGCAAACACGCCGACCATCCCCGCCGCGATGAAAAAGCGCACCACCAGCGACACCAGCAGCCCCAACAGATACCCGCCCGCGGCACGGAGCGACGGTTTCCATTCCCGCCGCGTCGAATATTCCACCCCCACAATGCCCGCCAAAATACCCGCCAGCGCACCGAATGCATTCAAGAATATCAGCCCGATGAACCCCGCAATCAGCCCGACGATGATGGCTTTGGCACTGGCGCCGCCCCGTTTCGCGCCCCACCAACCTGCGACCGCGTCCGCCACCGCCGCCGCCAGCATCAGCACCGTCAAACCGGCAATCACCCAACCGCCCAGCGAATCCCAGCCCATCAAAAACCCGTAAATCATCGCCAGCAGCCAAATGATGAACTGCCCCGGCAG
>CAYZQQ010000079.1:0-11303 GCA_964480075.1 uncultured Anaerolineaceae bacterium | reverse complement strand
AAAGATATATCAGAATTCGGTTTTATTGACAAAATTTAAGCGAACGTTGAGTGTGTGAGAGCGAAAAGAGCAGTGGGGGGATGTCAAAGCGAAAGTTTAGCCGTCACCTCAGCCAGTTCTTTCCAACCAACCAGTGTGCCTGCGGGCATCTTCCAGACCCCCTCTCCACCGTAAACCACATAACTCGTTTCGGTTTTATCTTTGGCAAGTTTCTGCCAATAGTTCAAGTTGTCAAAATAACTTGCATTCATCGTTTGTCCGGCTTTAATTTCAACGGGGATAAGCCGGTCATCCTGCGCCAGCAAACAATCGATTTCCTTGCCACGCTTATCCCGCCAAAAGTAGGGATAGTTTCGGATGCCGGCGTTGAAAAACCCCTTCACAAATTCGTTGATAATCAGGTTCTCAAACAAGCCTCCGCGTAAAAAATGCGTCTCCACTTGTGCCGCACTTCGAATACCCAACAATGAACACGCCAGTCCGGTATCATAAAAATATAACTTTGGCGACTTCACCAACCGCTTGTTGAAATTTTTGTGATAAGGGTAAAGCCGATAGGTGATGTACGAGGCTTCCAAAACAGAAAGCCACGCCTTGGCGGTGTTCGGGCTGATGCCGGCGTTGCTTGCCAAATCCGCGTAATTCAATAACTGCCCCGTTCGTCCCGCACACAGTCGGGTAAAGCGAATAAAGCTGTTCAAATCCGAAATATCTTTCAACTGCCGAACATCCCTTTCCACATAAGTTTGAATATATGAGGGATAAAAATCCGGCGGGGCAATGTCGCGATCATAAATGCGCGGATACTGCCCCTTGAATATCGCCGCTTCGTGGTGCTCGAAATTATAGCCACTATCCGCCAACTCTCGCAGGGAAAAGGGAAGCAAATGCAGAACCGCGCTTCGACCGGCAAGGGTCTGGCTGATTTTTTCCATCAATAGAAAGTTGGAGGAGCCGGATAAAACAAATCGTGCCTCCCGATCCTTATCGACTATGGATTGAATATAAGAAAATAAATCGGGCACCCGTTGCACTTCATCCAACACCGCCCCTTGAGGGAAATTCGACAGAAAGCCGCGTGGATCATCAATGGCAAATTGCCGCACATCCGGCTCTTCCAGCGAAACATAGGGTAATTTTGGAAAGATCGCTTTCACCAGCGTGGTTTTTCCCGATTGACGCGGGCCGGTCACGCTTAAAACCGGAAATTTTTCCGCCAATGCTTTGGCTTTTTCACCCAATCGCCGTGGAATCATAGACTATCTCCTTAATCATGATGAGGATAGTATAGCAATATTTGGACAAATATGCAATACAACTCTATATTTGACCGAAATATCTATGGGGGACTCAATATCGGTATATTGACGATTTGTACTAAAAATGCAATAATCTAAATACTGAAATTCTCTAACTCACGGGAGGCTCCTTTGGCAAAGCGAAAACGGAAACCGAAGACTGCGAAATCTTTTGCTCACAATCTTTTCTCGCGACATCGTGGAGAAGCCGATTTAGCGCACGCATTCGCGCATCTTGACCGCCTCATCGAAGCGGGGCGAGATGAAGAAGCACTGGGCTTTTTGGAACCGCTTCTGGCTGAACACCCGCAATCGGCAGACTTGCACTACTATTCCGGGTATATTCATACCCATTTAGGCAACATCCAACACGCCTTGCTCGGTTACGAATGGGCGCTGGATTTAAGTCATGACCCGGCCTTCTGGCTACCTTTGGCATCGCTCTATCTAGAAGCCGACTTAAAAGTCTCCGCTTTACACGCCTTTCGACAAGCCTTGAAACACGGTCAGAACATTATGCCCGATGATAACATTCCACGCATCATCGAAGTATTGGAAGCAGAAGTTGCAAGTATCGCGCAAGACCTAAACCTGCCCACCGCAAAAGCAGAACAAGGGCTTAGACTTTTCGAGCAAGCCGAACAAGCCCTGCACACCGGCGATTACACCACCGCTATCGCACGCAATAAAAAGGTAATAAAAATTCTGGGGAATTGGGCACCTCCGCACAACAATCTTTCCCTAACTTTCTTCTACGCCGGGTATCCCAAGGATGCCATCGAAACTGCCATGCACGTGCTGACCATTGAAAGCGATAACGTTCAGGCACTCAGCAATCTCATTCGCTATCTGGCTTGGACGGGACAAGCGGATGCGGCAAAAACTCACTGGCAACGCTTGAAAGAAATCAATCCCATAAACGAAAGTTTGCAACTTAAAAAGGCTGAAGCCGCAGCCATTATCAAAGACGATGAAGCCGTCTACAATTTATTATCACCTTTGGAAAAGAATAACACCTTTCACCCTAGCGAGCATCTGCAAGCACAACTCTTTCTCGCAATTGCCACAGCCAACACCGGACGTACCGCCATCGCAAAACGTCGTTTAAAGAAACTAAAAAGAGAAGTCCTATGGGTAAAAAACATTCTATCCGCTTTACAACACGGGAAACAAGGCATCGGCTATATAACCCGGTTTCCCTACTTCCACAGCACAGAAATTGTAACCGCCACCACGATGGAAAACTTTCTTGAGCTGATGAAAGAAGAAGAACGATTATCGGACGAAACCTTCAGACGCAAAATGGATGCCTTTATCGCCCGTTTTCCGCAATTTGTTCTTGTCGCCGAGAAATTAATCTGGGAAGAAAATGAACCCGAACTTGGTATCAATTTATTGGAATATGCGGCAACATCTGCGGCTCATAATGCCTTGCGCCGCTTTGCGACAAGCCAAGCAGGTAGCGACGAAATTCGTATGCAAGCCATTATGACGCTTTCAAGAGCCGGTCAATTGTCATCAGACGAACCCTTGCGCGTCTGGCAAAACGGCAGATGGGACGAACTGCTTTCGCGCAGTTACGAAATAACGACCGAAAAGAATAAAAGTTTCACCCCCCAAATCCAAGATTTAATGGATCGTGCGCATTACGCTAATGTTGCCGGCAATGATCAAGAAGCAGAACAATTATTTAAACAAGCCTTGGCAATTGACCCCAACATTAGAGAAGCTTATAACAATCTGGGTACTATTTATGGACAACGCGGCGATACTGAACGAGGTAACGCGCAGTTCTACAAAGCTTTAGAAATAGATCCTTTATATGTTTTCCCGCGTTGTAGCTTGGCACTCAAGTTTTTGGATTCAAATGATATTGAAGGCGCTCAAGCAATATTGGTGCCATTGACATCCAAAACTCGTTTTCATCCACAAGAAATGACCTTCTATATTTATACCCAAGCCGAACTGCAAATAGCAATGCACGAATATGATGCGGCTCGCAAGAGCCTTGAAATGGCGCTGGAAATAGATCCGGATTACGAAATCGCACACGATTTACTAAATTATCTTGATAGAATTGCCGATTTTGATCTCAGTGAAAATAGCTATTGGGCGAAAATGCGCCAACGCGAATTGAATAAACGTAAAAAATTGCAAACTGAATTCACAACGTCTACCCCGTCTCTCTCTGATACCCTCTCACTTTTCACCAAAGAGCAACTCACCGCTATGGCGCGTGTCACTTTGTTTGGCGGTGGCTGGTCAACCCTGCGCAAGGCGGAACTCAAAGCGCGTATTCTGGATGCATTATCCAATGTAACTAATTTACAATGGATTATCAAGGATTTAAGCGATGATGAACTCACGATTTTACAACACATTTTGACAAATGGCGGACATATGCTTTGGGATGATTTCGACGCACGTTACGATAATGATATGGATGAATCGCCCTACTGGATTTACCACATACCGGAAACATCGATGGGACGCTTACGCTTGCGAGCTTTACTCGCGGAAGCCATGGTTGATGAGCAACTTATCGTAACTATTCCCGCCGAATTACGCCCGCCTCTGGCAAAAATCCTGCCTTAAACGCAATCCGAATTGATTAGCCTCAAAACAATTATCTACCGAATGGGCGATAATTCTGTTGCAGTAATATACCATTTGTGGCATAATATCTTTGATGAAATTCAGAGAGCTGTTACAAATTGTAAAGGATGAACCCGTTTTCGAAAGCGGATTGTTGTTGGCGGGAAAGGTCAATCCGACTGATGTGCGCCGTCAGTTATCTCGCTGGGTGAATGCCGGTTTAATCTATCAATTGCGCCGCGGAGTCTATGCGCTCGCGCCTCCCTACCAAAAAACCAAGCCCCACCCTTTTGTGGTTGCCAACAAACTCGTTCGCGCGTCTTACGTGAGCTTGCAATCCGCATTAGCCTACTACGGACTCATTCCTGAATATACCCCGGGGGTCACCGGCGTAACCTCCGGACGACCATGGCATCGCCGGACACCGCTCGGAGATTATCATTTCCGGCACATCAAACCCGATTGGTTTCACAGCTACCAACGCTTAGCTTTGGGAAATGAGCAATATGCTTTTGTTGCGTTGCCCGAAAAAGCACTGCTGGATCTAATAGCACTGACTCCGAAAAGCGATCATCCAAACTATCTAAGTGAACTGCGTTTGCAATCGCTCGATAAACTCGATTTAGGGCACTTAACCCGCTTAGCCGAAGAAAGCAATCGCCCCAAATTGCGCCACGCCACAGAACTCATTGTTCATCTCGCGACCGATAGCGCGGAGGATTATCAAACTTTATGAAAGCTTATTTATTCAATTTGCTTCAACGTAGCTCGAGCCCGGCTCACGGACGGAATATCGCTCGCGAATATTTGCAAGCCCGTGTACTGGAGACACTCCAGCGCACCGGAGCCTTTACGGCTCTGGCTTTTCACGGGGGTACAGCCCTACGTTTTTTATATGCCACACCACGTTATTCCGAAGACTTGGATTTTGCATTAACCCAAGCTCGCGAAAAATTCCGGTGGCAGACTTATTTGCAAGCCATTAAAAATACGTTGACAGCCGAAGGATATACGCTAGAAATAAAGTTTAATGAACAACGTGTGGTATACAATGCATGGCTTCGCTTTCCGGGATTGCCCTTTGATTTAAATCTCTCCCCACATCCCAATGAAACGCTGGCGATAAAACTGGAAGTCGATACCCACCCCCCCTCAGGCGCGGGATTGACAACAACTGTGGTACGTCGGTATGTAATCCTGCAATTGCACCACCATGACCAAGCCTCATTGCTGGCAGGAAAATTACACGCTGTGCTACAGCGCCCCTATCTCAAAGGGCGTGATATTTATGATTTACTCTGGTATCTCAGTGATCCGAATTGGCCCTCACCCAACTTAACATTCTTAAACAATGCCTTGCGTCAAACAAATTGGGACAAAGCACGCTTAGATGAAAGCACATGGCGACAAGCCGTGCAAACTCGCTTAGAAAAAGCTGACTGGAGGCAAGTGGTCGCCGATGTTCGTCCATTCTTAGAAAGCGGTGAAGCCGTCACTTTACTCACACCGGAGAATTTGAAGCGTGTACTGACAGCGTAACTTCACGTTAGTAATTGGATGCTATGCTCACTTAAAAATTCGATTGCCCGTTGTCGCATGCGGGCTTCTTCGAAGCTAAACCACCGCGCTTCTTCGGCCAGATAAGCCGATAATGTGTCCTTGAAACGCCGAAATGCCCCTTTGCCACGAATGCTGTCCGCTAATTGCACTTGCAAATCCCCCTCCGGCACGCTATCGATAAACGCTTCCATATCGTTGTAGCTATCATAAGGCTCATCCGGCTCAATCGGCACATAGCGGCTCGGTGCCATCTTCACCCGATAAGCGTCTCTCACTTCCGCTTGCTCCCAATCCTGCAAATTATTTTGCGCGAAAAGTGTCGACCACTCTGGATCGTCAATCTTATCGGTTTCGCCGAGCATTTTATCTAACGTGCAACCGGTGTCGTCTGTCACTAAAATGATGTCGCCCGTTTTGCTATCAAGATAATATTGGCTCTCCCACGAATGATTCTCGAGGGCAAAAATAAGCTCCTTAAGTTCGATTTTCAATTTTTGGGTCATCATATTTCTCCCGTCTTAAAGCATAAACGCCGATGCGCTCGCTTATCCAATTGATTTGTCAAACCCTACGCTTGCAGTTTACCATATTTTACTCAATTTACCGCAAATAGCCCGGACTTCAATGTGAAATGCTTCTGAACTACCTCCGCCATTCTCGTGAAACCCGCGTGAACATCTTATGAGAAAGTGATGAAACACCCCGTGCCCAACTCAGGCGCCCTCGAAAAAGCACGGGGTACTTCACACCCCCCGTTGAAAACAATATGAATATCTCGTGAAATCAACGCGAAATGCCCCGCACAAAGTGAATTCGGCGTGAAAACAAGGTGAAAGTCCCCTGCCTCAAGCCTGACTTTTTGCCGGATGTTTGCGCTGTATCGCTCCAAACATCTGTTCCATCTGAAATACACTTGAAGGTCTCGTGAAGTCGGCGTGAATACCCCGTGACATCGGTGTGAAGCCTTCGTGAAATACCCCGTGCCTTTTTCGGCGTGCAAGTCCCCCCCTTTTGCTCGTGTTAAAAGCCTTGCTAAAGGGATTTTTTTTTGTTATAATCAAGACGGTTTTCAATTCGCGTCATTTTGAAAACCCCAAATTAATCATCACCTTCTGTTAGTCGTTTGCAGTGACTTTACCTGCCACACAGAGGTAGCCAGCTCTAAATCGCCCTCACGCCCCTCACATAAGTGAGCCGTTGCGTGACCTCAAGCGTGTTTAGCAAGCCGATACCCTTTTCGATTGACGGTTTCACAACCCTCAGACGAGGAGGTACTGCTTTGCCCAAACACGCTTTTTTGTTGCCCGAAACCGAGACTGTCCACTAATGGATCTCATCGGCGTGGCTCGCACCATCGACCATGCGGTTTATACCGCTTTCAACGCCCTGGCAATCGCGCTCTGGCGGTTGGATGCGGCACTGCTCGGTATGTCTATCTTCGGTTACCAAACCCAAGATTGGCTGACCGGACACGCCGGGCAAGGCATCTGGTTTCTGTTGACCAAGCTGGTCGGTGCAGAGGGCATCATCGGCATTGCCACTTGGCAAGTTTTTCTGGCATTGGCACTGGTGATGTATGGCCTCAGTCTGGTCATACGACCCTTTCTGCGCATCGCGCCGGTCGACATCGGGCGACTGATGATGTATGCCATCGTCGCTCACATCTTCATCACCCAAGGCAACGCGCTGATGCTGTCCGCAGAACGTTGGCGCGGGTCAGCGGGCAGTGCGATTTACCAAGCCATGGCAGACAGCGATGTGTCCACGCTCACGCCTCCCGCCGGCAATGCGGCACACGCGAATGACGATCCGCTGGCTCCCCCCGCTGACTTAGACGGAGCTTCCCCCTTACGCGGCTGGGAAGCGGTTGGCTCATCCTACTTTCTGGCCCGCAATGACCGTGAAATCCACGATGTCATTCCCCCGCACGACTTTCGCGTGAGCTACTGTTTGTACGACCCGCGCGAAGCCATTGATACGCAAGATGAAACAAACACGGCCGGTTGTTCGCCCCGCAAGGCGTGGGACGAATGGGACTTGGTGTCCACCGGTGTCATCACTAATATTCTCGGTATTCCGGTCAATATCGGCATCCAGCTCCCCATTTCCCAAGAACATCCCGAAAACCGCCAGCTTGGTATTCGGCAAGCCCAAGCCGGTGCGGCACGGCTGGCACTCGGCCCCATTGTCGCCCTCTTCCCGCTCCTCGAAGCCAACGTTGGCTTGATGCTGGCCCTCGCCGCTTCCTTCATTTACCTCAGCTTGCCGGTCATGCTCCTCTTCGGCTTCTTCCGCGCCACCGAAACATTGGTCGTGGGCTTGCTCTTCCAGTTCCTCAATATCCTGTTGCGAACGGTTATCTTGCAAGGACTGGTTGCGCTTTTCCTGATGGTGCTCATCGGGGTGGCCGCACAGGGAAGTCTGACCGCCTATCTGGGATTAATCGGCATCGGTTTGCTGGGGGGATTCTTTCTGAGCCGTATGGCGACCGCCACCCTGCGCGAGACGATGACCCAAACGATGGGCTCGGTCGGGCGTTTATGGACCGGCGCGGCGGTGGGGGCTTTCGGCGAATCAGCCCGCAAGCCGGCGCAAAAAGTTTTTGGCGCGGCGAGCTTAGCCACGGCCGGTCTCACTGCCGGCGCGGTGGTGGCCGGGGGTGGCATCGGGCGCGTGGCGGACATCGCCGAACCGACGCTCGATGTGACGCGCGGCAGTCTGCGCGATTTGAAAGGAGAACGCGCGGCTTCGCAAGTTGGGCAACCCATGCCCGATTCGCTGGCAGTGCTGGCGCAACACGGGGGTACCGGCGTGCAAGACTTGCGGCAAAACGCTCAAGCGCAGAAATCCGGTCAAGGAATTTCGCACGGTCAATCACCGATGGCGCAACGCTCTTTCAGCCCGCCGGTCAAGCAAAGTTCCGATGCAAAGACGTGGACGGACCAATGGTATCGGGCACAAGCCACCGGAGAAGGACAAACCCGGGTGCGGGCTGAGGGCTATGCCCAACTCGGTGAAGATTTACATCGCCGCACCGAACCCGTCCTGCGGCGACACAGCCAAGCGGAAAGTACCGCTGTTCTGCAAGCCACTCGCCAAGTGGCGCAAAAAGACCCGCAATCTTTCTTGAAAGCAGACGGTACGTTATCGACAGAAAAACTTGCAGCAGTGCGCGAAAAATTGGATACCCCGACCCGCCGTGCCTTCAGCGGCACGCAAGGCGAGCGGGACTTTGCCACGCTGGTGGCAATGGGCGCACAGCAAAATCGCCGAGCCGAGCCGGCACACTTTCGTCGCGAAAGTGCCAAGGCAAAAGACGGCTTCGGCGATCAGTCCCCCGGACATGTCATCCCGCAGAAGCTGGGCTTGGACGTGGCTGCCGGCGGTGTCCATCAAGGTGAAATGAACCGCTTTGTGCGCCTCAGCGACCAAGCCGGTTTGCAGGCCTCGCAACGTGAGCAACTGCTCACTGAAGCACGGCAAGGCGAGCTTTCGCCGCAATTACGCCAAAGCATTGAAAATACCGTGCGTCAAAATGGCGGAAAGGTCAATCCGGAAACGCTCATTGCCGGCGCGCGTGCTATGCCGGAGAGTATTGAAGGCCCGCGACGTATCCGCTTCGGGCATCAAAGTGCGGCGGTGGCCGAACAACGTGAGACAAAAGCGAAATTGCGTCAGGTTGGGGAAACCCCGCCGACGCTACCGGGCCGGACACAAATACAACCGGAGCTCATCCGCCCGCTCGATAATACGCCGCAATCGGCAAGTTTGGCGCGCGACCTGCGCCAAGCTGATGGCGTGCCGCACAAAACAATAGCGGATTCCCTCACTCGAATAAAAGTTCCTTCTATTATATCCGCGCCCGACACACCCCCGACCACTAAAGAACGTGACCCGCTCCCTGCCGGCAATACACCGCGTGTGGTCCCGCTCTTCGTCGATAATACGACCGCGCCGGCAGCCAAACCGGCAGTTACCAACATCACCCCGCCTGACCACAAAAACATTGTTGATGTTCCGGACACCAAAAAACCCGAAATAGCGGCGCAAGATGATGACGCGCCCCAGCCCGCCGGACGCGCCGTCTTCTCCGTGGATGACGCACCGCCAACACAGACCAAAATCACCCCGCCCGAAAAATCTGACCTGGTTAAAGATATCGAAGATACCGCAAACACTTCCGATGATGAAAGCTCGAAGAAAGATGAAGCCGATGAAACGATTTAATATCCTGCTTTTAATATTGCTACTGCTCCCGCCCTTGCAGACCTATGCGGACAGTCCTGAACCCACGCCTTATCCGATACTGGTGCCAACACCCTCGCCGACGGTCACCCCGCTTTGGCCCACCGATACGCCCACCCCGCCGGTCACGCCTACCCCCGTGCCGGTCGCTTGCGCAGACACGCTGGAACCGAACGCCGAGCCGGGAAGCGGCAAGTTGCTCGTCAGTGGCGATACGCTAAACTCGCTCACTCTCTCTCCACAGGGGGATGTGGATTTCTTTTTGCTGTGGGGTAAAGCGGGCGACTTCTACCGCATCACCACCCACACCACCGAGGGTGTCGATACCCGTTTGCGCATCTACGACCCAAACGGAAATCTAGTCGCGGAAAATGACGATTATCAAAAGGGCAATCCCGCCGCGCAACTCAACTTCCAAGCCCCCGGTGACGGTTTCTTTGCGGTCGCGGTCGATTCGCGTGTTCCCACCGATTGGGGCTGTCGCGCTTACAGCATCGACGCGCTCACGGTCGCCGCGCCCACCGTCACTCCGACGCTGACCCCTTTCGCCACGCCCTATCCGACCGCCATTCCCGGCGAAAAACAGCCCGATGTCTTCGAGCCGAATTATGACCCTGCACACGCAACAAATATCGGGGTGGGACAAAGCCTAGCCCTCAATTTTAATCCCGCCCCGCCCGACAGCGACGCGGTCGACAATGATTTTTTCCGCCTCTATGCCAAAGCCGGGCAAGTCTTGAAAATCGAAACGACCGGTCTCGCGCCGGGTTTGGATACCAATCTCATCGTTATTGCCGATGATGGGGTGACCGCCATCAGCGGCAATGACGATTGCACCGTCGGTCAACTCGCCAGTTGCCTGAGTTGGTCGCCGGAAAGTAATCAATTGGTCTATTTACTGGTCGGTCCGGTCGGAACTTTGCCGGAACAGACAAACGCGGGCGCGCGAAATTACACCCTCAGCGTGACCGACCTGAGCGGGCAAGCGACCCCTTCGGTTTACGCATCCGGCGGTGGTTTGGGCATCAACCTTCCCGCTCAAACGGCTCCGCCGACCGCCACATCAACGGCCACATTGATGCCTTCGCCCACCACAACCGCCACCCCGGTCATCCGCATTCGGTATTTGGATACCCGCGTCCCCACCTCAACGCCTGAGCCGCTTTTCAGCGTTAATATCGGCATTCAAGTCTATTATGACCAAAACAACAATCACGCGCCGGATGCGGACGAAGGCATTGCCGGCATCAGCGTGCGGGTTTTAGACAGCCAAAACAACCGCTTGCTGGCGCACGTTTTCACCAACAATGACGGCTACGCCGCAATCACCGTCGCCGCGCCGCAAGCCGTGCGCGTCAGTGTGCCCTATCTCGGCTTCAATAAACAAGTTCGCAGTCCCGGAGATACGTTGAATATCCGACTGGCACCTTTGCGACTGCCCAGTTTGATTCCTTAAAAAAAGTTATCAGTATTTAGTATTCAGTATTCAGCCACCGACATCAATGCCGATAACTAACAGCTGACAACTGACAGCTGATAACTGATAGCTGATAAACTGACTACTTTAAACCGTGACCTAAACCATGAAAATAATTTTGAGTGCGG
>CAYZQQ010000078.1:0-11439 GCA_964480075.1 uncultured Anaerolineaceae bacterium | reverse complement strand
GTCGAAACGAGGTTCGGGTCTTGCCCGTTGAGCAAATCGGGGTCGGCGGCGTGGATGGATAACAGTGCGTCGCCGTTTTCCAAATGCTGAACCAACCCGTCTGCCCGATACTGGGCAACTTCCGCGAATGAATCGCGGGGGGCGTATTTGAAACGGCTCAAAATCAGGTCTTCATCGCGCCACTGCACATCCACCAATCGCGCCCCGGCTTGATACGCATAATCGGCGATGGCATGAACCAGCGGAGCGGCTTCAAGCGGGGTCAATCGAACCAATAATCGTTGCCCGGGTTGAATGTTCAAGCCGACTTTTACCACCAGTTCGGCATATTTACGCAACATATTGTTATCCATTTGATGTTATCCTTTCGGAAAAAATTTACCCAATACCAATATTTCATTATATCCATTTTGTAACGAGTACCAAATTTTGGGGCTATTCGCCAACGGCAAACGCATCTAAATTCAAAACTTCCAATAATGAGCCTCGAACTGAAGTTCAAGGCTCAAAACTCAAGCCGACCTTTTGTCGGCTTCGGCTTTTAGCCCGGAAATTTATTTCCGGGTTGTACCGGAATGGCATTTCTCCCGATTTTATGGGATAGATTCAGAAAAATATTCTCGGAAAAAATAAGATGCGTTTGCCCTGCTATTCGCCAACAGCAAACGGAATATGGGTTATCCGTTCCACCGAATTTTGCCGTCCCAGCACCACTGCCACCACATCGATGCGCCAATCTTCGGGCGGAGCGTCCATTGCCGCCAGATATTCGTATGCCAATGCGATGAGTTTTGCCTGTTTGCGCGGGGTGATGCTTTCTTCCGGCGAGCCGTGCCGCGCACCGTGCCGGGTGCGAACTTCCACAAAAACAAGCGTTTCGCCATCACCGGCAATCACATCAATTTCGCCGATGGCGCAACGCCAATTGCGGGTGATGATGCTATATCCGTGCCGCCGGAGATATTCGGCGGCAAGCGTTTCGCCGAGGTTGCCGGTTTTTTTACGCGGAGATACCATCGATTATCGCCGGGTTGACACGGTTTCTGCCGCGACCAATGGTTGTTTCCGCTGCCGACCGTATCGCGCCGCGACCAACGGGTCTTGCCGCAGCGTGAGCGTTATCGCCGATTGCACCCTCCCCGATGGGGCGCTGGCTTCGGCAACCAGCGTGTATTCGCCCGGCGACAGCGCCCGCCCCCAATCGTCATATCCATCCCAATTGAAACTGTGAATGCCTGAACCGCGTTGTCTGCGGGGGGAAATGGTTGCTACGGGTTGCCCAAATTTATTCAGCACCCGCACCGATGTTCGCGCACTTTTAGACAGATTGAGCCGCAATGCCACGGTTTGCGCTTCTTCCGGCATGCCGGGAGTAAACGTTTCGGCATCCGCCGTCAATAGCAGCGACACGGGACGGGTGAACATATATCCCAACAGCAACAACAGCGGCAGCATCACCAGAATCGGGGTCGCCAGCGATGACAGCGCGGGCAACCGGTCAAAAAAACGGTTCATTTCATTTTGCGCCACGGGACTTTTAAACGTTACCCGGCGGCTCATCGTGGTGATATTTCCCGCCACATCACGGGTTTCAATATTGATGACATTCCGTCCGTTGGCAAGACTCAATCGGGTTTGAAATTCGCCCAGCGGGCTGACAGATACCTGTTTGTTGTTCACCCGCACAATCGAACCGGGGTCGGTGCGCCCGGACAATTGCAATTGCGATTGCTGGAACACCGCGCCATCGGCGATATTCAAATCTAGCTGCGGCGGTGCAGTTTTTAGATGCACCCGCTGCTCGGTCACCGTGGCATTGCCCACATCATCCGTCGCTTCAACGCGCACGGCGTTGTCACCCTCGCGCAAAATAATTTCGCGGGCAAACGTGCCATCTTCCTGCACAGTGGCAGGTTGTTTGTTCACCAGCACTTCGGTAGCATTGGGGGCGACCCCCGTCACCTGCAACACTTTTTCGTTCAACCACTGGTCATTCACCGGCGCAAGAATTGTCAGTTCCGGCGGGCGCGTGATGAGCGTAACATTGTGGCTGATGTGTGCCGTATTGCCCGCTTGATCGCTGGCAAAAATATCCAGAATATTTGCGCCTTCCGTCAACTGGCGGTCAATTTTAAAATATCCCTGCGCGTCAACGGGGATGGTCTGCGCGTTTCCCGCCTGATACACCGTCGCGCCCGGTTCCGTCACTCCTTCCAGCGTAACGCCGGGCGATGCCACCCGCGTTACTTCGTCTAAATTTGTCAATTGCAGGGGGGGCGGTTGGGTGTCGATGGTGACGGGTTGCCGCGCCACCGCCGTGCGTGATACCCCCTTGCCGCTCACTTCGATGCTATAGCTGCCATCAGCCACCAGCGCACCGGTATCATCAGTGCCGTCCCACACTGCCACATACTGACCGGCGGGTTGGGTTTGCGCGGGATGCAGTTGACGCACCGCCACATCGTTTTGGTTTAAAATTGTTATACCGATTTCCGCATCTTCCGACAACGCATAGCTGATGTTGACGGTATCCTGCACGCGGTCACTGTTGGGCGAAATAACTGCCGGCAAAACCGACAGCGTCAGTTTCGGCACTCGAAAATAGTCGCCCATAAATGTAACGCCCAATAACAACAGCGCCATTCCCACCCCCAGCACAGTTGCAAATTGACCGAAGGTGAAACGGCTGCCGGTTGTCGGACGCTGCCGACGGGCTGTTATGCGGTTGGTAGAGTTTCGGGTATACCGACGCATAATGTCTCGCGCAGAGTCTGTTAATCGAGTTCCAATAAAATCAAGTCGTTATCTTCCTGCGGGGGTTCCCATGCAGGTAAATTGGGAACCGGAATGGGGGCTGTCGCTGCGACGGCAGTTGCCGATTTTTGCCCCTTTTTCCCACGCCAAATCCGTTTGAACAACGGCAACACCCGCCGTTTCCGGGGCGCGGGTGGCGTCAGTGGCAAATCCAAAAATCGCCGAAAAACATCCAAACACCCGGCAATACCCACGCCGAACATCATGGTAGTGGTCAATTGCTGCCACGGAATCGTCGCCGGGGCGATATCCGGTAACCAGAGGGTCAGTGCCGTGTGTCCCGCTGCCAGTGCGATGCCGCCCAGCGCCGCCGCAAAAATGGTGAGCCACGGGTACAATCGGCGGTGGAGCCATGTGCTGTCGCCCAGAATGCCCACCAGTGCCGCCACGGTTGCCCACAGCGTAATTTGCATCAACTGGTAGAGCAGCACCGTGGAATCGGGAGCAAAGGGTTGCAACAGTTTATTTAGGGTGTCGATGGCGGGCAATCCATGAAACCGCTGTGACATCGCCGCCGCCAACGGCATTTTCCCCGCCAGCAACAGCCAATCAATATTCAGCCCAGCCATACCGCCGAGCACCTTTCCCCACAGCGCCGCCAATCCGGCAATCCAAAAGCCGTTCATTGCCCCCCACCACAGTCCCGCCAAAATGGGAACAATCCAGTGGAGCTGATATTTTGCCAGCCATGGCGTTGCCGCAATCAGCACGGTTGCACCCAGATAATGGCTCAGCGGGCGCTGCAACAGAATCGTCAGCGCCAGAAAAAGCACCGCCACATACAGCGACACGGTATACAGCGGATACGTTACCACTGCCACCGCCACCAGATACGCTGCCAGCGGATAGCGAAACCCCAGCAGCGCCACAATCGCCACCAAAACCGGCGCCCAATTCGGCGGATAGACCGGCAGGTTCAGCAACACAATTGCCACCAGCGCCCCCAATAATGCGGCAATAATTGCGCCCTCAATATCAGATTGGTATCGTTTAAATAACCGATGCAGTGAGTGTAGTATCATTATACTGCCGTTTCATTATCCCAATTCAAGTTGGCGAAGCCCCGTTCGTCCATTGGCTCCACCGGAAAATGGCTCTATCGGCGAAGCCGGGCGGGCGTGACTGTGTCCCCACTGGCGCAAACGGGTAATCTCCGTTTCCATTGTCTGCGATAGCGGAACCGTAGCCGTGATACTGTGCAATAAATCGGCGGTGGATAAATCGCGGTCTTCTTCAAACGCATCGTACAGCCCAGCGATGATTACCTGCTCTATCTCCGCGCCGCTGAAACCGTCGCTGTTCATTGCCAATTGATTCAAATCAAATTCCAGTGGGTCGCGCCCGCGTCCTGCCAAATGAATGGCAAAAATCTCGCGGCGTTCCTGCGCCTGCGGCAAATCGACAAAAAATATTTCATCAAACCGCCCTTTGCGTAACATTTCCGGCGGCAACTTGCTCACATCGTTGGCAGTGGCAATCACAAAAACCGGCGATTGCTTTTCTTGCATCCATGTTAAAATACTGGCAAAAATCCGGGCAGTGGTGCCCGCATCCGATTGGTACGAGCTGGCGACTCCCCCCAGCCCTTTTTCAATTTCGTCAATCCACAGCACACACGGCGCGACACTTTCCGCCAGCCGCAGCGCCCCGCGAATGTTACTTTCCGATGAGCCGACCAGCTCGCTGAACACCCGCCCCAAATCCAGCCGCAATAGCGGCAAGTGCCACTGACTCGCCACGGCTTTTGCCAGTAAGCTTTTCCCCGCGCCCTGCACCCCCAGCAATAGCAACCCTTTCGGTTCCGGCAATCCAAACAACCGCGCTTTTTCCGAGAAAGCACGGCTTCGTTTGCGCAGCCAGTTTTTTAATAATTTCATGCCGCCCACATTGGAAAAATCTTCCACGGACTGAAAATATTCCAGCGCCCGTGCGCGACGAATGAGCTGTTCTTTTTCCGATATGATAACATCCACGTCCAGCGCATGGTGCATTACCAGACTTTTGGCAAACACATTCTCTGCTTCGGTGCATGTGAGTCCGCGGGCGGCATTTAAAATGGCTTCACGATTTTCCTGCGACAATTCGAGCCGCATACCGGAAATCTCCCGCGCCGAGCGGATGACCCGTTCCAACGATTGCGCCAATTCATCCATACCGGGCAAACTGTAATCCAGCACAGTTACATCTTTTTCCAATTCGGGTGGAAATTCAACCACCGGCGCCAGAATGACCACCGTTTTGCGGCTTTCTTTCAACTGATTGAGGATGTCTCGCAATTTTCGCACGGTTACCACATATTCGGGGCCTGCCTGCGGTGTCAACAGCACATGGAAATCTTTCAGCACGAAAATTGCTGCTTCCTGTGATTGGCTGATGGCGTCGAGCGCGTTGAGCGGATTGCGCGTGCTGGGGTCGATGGGGGAGTGCGGAGAATCCACATGTACAATCCCATTGGTGAGCGTCCACAGATACAACTGTTTGCGGCGGTTCGCCGCAACCTGCCGCAATATGTCCTCAATGCGGCGTTCTTCCCACGACACAATATACAACAACGGATATTTTGCACGGGTGAGAATATTCAATTCTTCAACTTGCGTTAAACTTGACATATTATTTTCCTGTATTGAATATAACATAATCATAATTTATTGTCAATAAAACCCAAAGTGACATAACGGTTACCGAAGGGTAGGTTTTGAAATTTCGGTCGAAAATTGTTTGCGCTTGTAGGGGCACGCTGCAGCATGCCCCTACAACAACACCCCCCAATTTATTGAGTTCCCCTCCCGGAAATAAATTTCCGGGCTAAAAGCAAAAGCCGACTTTCGGTCGGCTTGAGTTTTGAGCCTTGAACTTCAGTTCGAGGCAAAACGTCATCAACTATTCTTGCCCCATCCCGCCGAAACCCGTAAAATGCAATTTTACACTATCCCATTGGAGAAACTTCTATGAAGGCAGAAATTGTGTTAACCGGCACCGAGCTTTTGCTCGGTGAAATTGTGGACACCAACTCGGTGAAAATTGCGCGGATGTTGCGCGATATTGGCTTGAATTTACACTATAAATCGACAGTGGGTGATAACGAAACGCGCATCGCGGAGGTGTTGCGGCACGCACTGACCCGCGTTGATTTTGTGATTGTTTCCGGGGGGCTGGGACCCACCGTGGACGATGTGACCCGGCAGGGCGCTGCCGCCGCCACCGACCGTAAATTGGTTTACAGCCCGGAATTGGAATCGCAAATCGCGGCACGGTTCGCCAAATTTGGACGCGCGATGGGCGAAAATAATAAACGGCAGGCGTGGCTACCCGAAAACGCCATCCCCATTGAGAATCCGGTCGGTACAGCCCCCTCTTTCATTGTCGAAACCGAGTATGGCAGTATCATCTGCCTGCCCGGAGTTCCTCGTGAACTGGAATATTTGATGGAACACGCCGTCATCCCGTATCTCAAACAGAAAAGCGGGACGCAGCAACTCATTAAAGCGCGGGTGCTGCACACCTGCGGCATCGGTGAAAGTAATATTGACCGTAACATTGATGATTTAATGCGGGTCAACAATCCCACGGTTGGATTGGCGGCGCATATCGGCACGGTGGATGTGCGCATTACCGCCAAAGCCGCTACTGAAGCAGAAGCAGACGCCCTGATTGCGCCGGTGGAAGCGGAAATCAGACGGCGGTTCGGGCATTTAATTTTTGGAGCGGATGGGGAAACGCTGGCAGGCGTTATCGGCACAGAGATGCAGACGCGGCATTTGATGGTGGCGGCGGTAGATACGGCGCTCAACAACAGCCCGATGCAGGAATTGGCAATGGGCGGGTACGCCAATATTATTGCGGAACAAAAAACGTATGCCGATACCGCATCGGCAATAGCAGCATTGGGCGCAACGGGCGATGACCCGGAAGCGCAGACGGTATCGGCGGCACGGCGCATCAGCAGCCAAAGTAATGTGGGACTGAGCGTTTTGTCATTCCCTGTGCCAAATAGCGATGCCACGATGGCAGTGGTAGCCATCGCGCATGGCGATTCTGTCCGGGTGCGCACATTCCGGCACGCTTACACCGGCGAAACGGCGCACTCGTGGCTCACCGCGCATACGCTCAATCAGCTTCGGCGTTGGCTGGAGGGATAACCTCCGAAACGGACAAATCGAACCCAAACGTTGACCCTGCCCCCAATTTGCTTTTAAACCACAGCGTGCCGCCATGCAATTTTACCAGACTGCGGGTGATGGATAGTCCCAAACCGGTGCCGGGTATATCCCGCACGTTCTGGTCGGCAACGCGAAAGAATTTTTCAAACAGCCGCGCCTGATTTTCCTCCGAAATGCCGAAGCCGGTATCGCGCACCCACACCGATACCCGCGCCCCATCATCGCCATCAAGCATCTCTGTCCCGATGGTTATGTGTCCGCCAGCGGGGGTGTATTTGTAGGCATTGCTCACCAAATTGGTCATCACCTGCACCAGTCGAAAATAATCACCATACACCGGCGGTAAATCGCGCGGAACATCTACCTGCAATTGCAAGTGTTTTTCGTCAATTTGGGTGTGTACCGATTGCACCACATCGCGCACCACATCCGCCAGCGAAACATCTTCCATCGTCACCTGCAACCGCCCCGCCTCAATGCGGCTCACGTCAAGCAGTTCCATCACCAAATGGTTCATACGGTCAACATTGGCGTTGATGATTCGCACAAACTCTTTCTGCTGCTCGGTGAGCGTATCTTTGCCCACCATTGCCAGCAATTTGGTGTACCCTTTGATGCTGGTCATCGGAATTTTTAGCTCGTGCGATGTCATGTTCATAAATTCCGATTTTGCGTCGTTGGCGGCTTTTACCGCGGCAAATAATCGTGCATTTTGAATCGCCAGCACGGCATGGCTGGCATATCGCACGGCGAACGTCCGGTCATCGGTAGAAAACGCATGCGGGCGTTCGCTCTCCAAACTTAACACGCCCACAACCTCATCACGCAACATAAACGGCACGCACAATTGCGCCCGCAACTGTTCATCGTCGGCAAAATTATCAATATTGCTGTCTATCGCAATCTGCGATGAACCCGTTTTTGCCACCTGTCCGATAATTCCAGCACCCAGTGCCCACGGGGTTTCGGCATATTGCCGATATTTTTTTGCCACGCCCACCATTTCTCCAAAAAACAATCCCGTGTTTTCCGGGGTCAGCATGGCTATCACCCCCACCGATGCCCCCAAAAAATCCATCGCGCTGCAGAGCGTAACGCGCAACACCTGCGGCAAATCGAGTTCCGTGCTCAGTTCTCGGTCTGCCACTTCCAGTGTACTCAATTCGCGCACCCGGTCGGTCAATGCCCGGTCTATTTCTGTAAAGCGCCGGGCATTGACCAGCGCCACCGCCGCCTGTCGGGCAAATGTCGTCAGCGCCGATTCATCATCGGCGGAAAATTGCTGCCCGTCTTTTTTGTTGATGACCTCAATGACGCCGACAACTTTATCGAAGGCAATCATCGGCACGGTGAGAATATCGCGGGTCTTAAACTCGGTGGCGGCATCGAAGGTGGTGTTCCAGCGCGGGTCGGCGGCGGCGTTGTTGACGATGAGACTTTCGCGGCGAATGGTGGACGATCCGGCGATGCTCATTTCATCAATGGGCATCTGTTTGCCCACCAGTTGAATGCCCGACGGTCCCAGTGCCACCGCAAAAATCAGAGCATCAGCAGCGGTATCCACCAAAAAAACAGACCCGGCTTCGGCACGAATAACATCCACTGCTTTTTGCAGAATGAGTTCCAGAATACGGTCGGCATCCAGCGTGGCATTTAACGCGCGATTGATTTCATCCAGCATTTGCAGGCGTGTGGCATTTGTTTGCAACAGTTCAGTGGCGCGCCGTAAAACCGATTCGAGTGAAACTGAAATATCGGTATCGGCATCAGCGTGTAAAATTGTTTGTCGGAGATTGGCGAGCGCCTGTTGCTCTGTGGGCGAAAGAGATTGAGAAGTTTTCATAATTTTATCCAATTTACACTGGCTGAAATTGCATCAAACCGATATATATCGCGCGAACGATTGTTATTTCTGCAACACCCGAACACCGGTTGCGCCCAGCACATTGCCTAATTCGGCGTGCAACTGCGGGCTATATTTAATGGGCAATTCGGGAAATTCAATCGGCACGCGACGGTTACCCGTGGGAATGTACAGCACAAAAACATCGCTGCCGGGATTGTTTTGCAATATTCGATGCACGGCGAGCAGTTTTTGGCGGTCATGGTCGTCATCACCGGTGCGAGTCATGTTAATTTCCACCAGCACCGATTTGGACTCCGTTGCCGGTGCGGACGGTGTAACCCACGGCGCAGGCAGCTCGGCGGACGGTGGTGGTGATATGTCCGGCCCCGGTGCGGCAACCGGCGGCATGTCGGATTCGGTGGGCAGGGGTGGTTGGTCATTGTACCCGGCGGTCGTTTCGCGCACGGTTTCCGTCGCCGGGGTATAGTGGGTCAATTCGGTGGAGATGGTATCCGCCAGCACTTTGGGGCGATTTTCTTCTGCGGCATCCACTTTCCCCGCCACCAAAATGAGCTTATCCTGAACCAAAATTTCTTGACTTTGTTGGTATGTGCGGGGGAAAACGATAATTTCCAAACTACCCTGAATATCTTCAATTGACACAAACGCCATCGGTTTGCCGGATTTGGTGGTGATGCGTTTGACGCCGGTTATCAATCCGGCAACCGTTACCCGATGCCCGTTCAACTGCATCAGCGCATCGGTATCGCCGCACAAGCAGGTAGTGGCGCTGCGAATGGCATCCATATACGGCTGAATGGGATGCGATGTAAGATATGTGCCCACCAGCTCTCTTTCCCAGCCGAGCAGGTCTTTTCGGTCAATTTCAGAAACATTCGGCAGCGGGTGCAACACCGACCCGATTTGCGGCGCATTGAAATTGCCCATATCAAACATGCTGGTTTGCCCCACTGCCGCGGCGCGATGCACCTGTCCCGACAACTGCATCATGCGGTCGGCGATAGCCAGCAGAACTGCCCGCGTGGCAAACCCATCGAGCGCGCCCACTTTGATGAGACTTTCCAGCGCGCGTTTGCCAACGGTGCGCAAATCAACCCGGTTACAAAAATCGTCCACATCCGCAAACGTGCCGCCTTCTTCCCGGACAGAGATGATGGCGTCAATGGGACCGTTGCCCACGTTTTTAATAGCGCCCAACCCGTACCGAATGGCGGATTTCTCTGCCGTTTGCCGAATAACAAAATCGTGCCCGCTGTAATTAACGTGCGGCGGCAGCACATCAATGCCCATACTGCGACATTCTTCCAGCAACATACCGATTTTATCGGTATTGCCCTGCTCTACGGTCAACAATCCGGTCATATATTCCACCGGATAATGCGCCTTTAAAAACGCGGTTTGGCAGGTGATGGCGGCGTAATCGGCGGCGTGCGCTTTATTGAACCCATAGCGGGCAAAAAACTCAATGTCGCCCCAAATTTTGTCAATCACCGCCTGCGAATAGCCGTTCTTTTTTGCCCCTTCGCTAAACTGAATGCGGTGTTTTTCCATCAAGTCTTTCTTCTTTTTTGCCACCGCTTTGCGGATCATATCGGCTTCACCCGGCTCATACCCTGCCAGCACAGTGGCAATGCGAATGATATGCTCCTGATAAACAATGATACCGTATGTGTCGGACAAAATCGGTTCTAAATCGGGGTGATGGTACTGCACTTTCTCTTCGCCGTGCATGCGCCGAATGTAGCTGGGGATATTGTCCATCGGACCGGGGCGATAGAGCGAAATCGCGGCGATGATATGGTCGAATTTCGACGGGCGCATTTCTTTCATCAGCCGCCGCATGCCCGCGCCCTCTACCTGAAATATGCCGGTCAAATCACCTTTGGCAAACAGTTCAAAAGCTTGGGGGTCTTCAATGGGGATGTTTTCCAGCGTATATTTGATGCCATGCCGTTTTTCAATGAGTTCTGACACCCGCCGCATAATGGTGAGGGTGGACAATCCCAAAAAATCCACTTTGAGCAAGCCGATGGACTCGCAGATGGGGAATTCAAACTGGGTAACTGCTTTGGTGACGACCGAGCCATACGGACGCATCAGCGGCACATAATCCATCACCGGTTTATCGGTAACGATGACTGCGGCGGCATGTACCGATGCGTGCCGCGCCACGCCTTCCAATTCGCGGGCGGCATCCAGTAACTGCCGTACCACCGGCTCGGCTTTATAGCGTTGGCGCAACTCCGGCGAGTAAAATTCGTTCCCCTCTGTCAGCGCCGCGTCAATGGTGACGGGTTTTCCGGGAATGGCGGGAATCAGTTTGGCAATTTGGTCAACATCAGACAGGGGAATGCCCTGCGCCCGGGCAACATCGCGCACGGCGGCACGAGCTTTCATCCGCCCAAAGGCAACAATTTGCGCCACATGGTCTTCGCCGTACCGTTCGATGGTATAGCGAATCATATCCTCGCGCTGGTCGTCGGGAAAATCGAGGTCAAAATCGGGCATGGAGACGCGCCCGGGGTTGAGAAATCGTTCAAAAATAAGATGATTGGGCAGCGGGTCAATTTTGGTGATGCCCAGCGCATACGCCACAAT
>CAYZQQ010000077.1:8367-11454 GCA_964480075.1 uncultured Anaerolineaceae bacterium | reverse complement strand
TATCAGGCAATACGGTGAGAATGATAAACAGGATAACGTACGGGATAAACGCACCGTTGATATTTCCCCATTGCCATGCTTGCGGCAGCGCAACCGTTGACAGGATGGCTATGCCAAGCGTTAGGAATATGGGCACGCCCCATTTTTTTGATTTTTTCATCTCGATAAAAATGACCAGCAAAGAAAAAACAATCAGGAGGGGAGCATAATAGCGGGTACTATAATTTTTATCTTGGTCCAGCATGCCTGCAAGCCCATTGTATAAAATGCTCGTGCCAATGCGTTGGGTTGCCAGATATTCGCGGGTTTGCTGAATAGCGGGGTCGGTGAGGTAAGGGATATAAAAGAACGCGGTTAAAAACACAAAAAGGATAGCCGCAGTCAGTGCAAATTTCCATGTGTCACGCCAGAGTTGCCTATTTTGCCAGTAGGTGACAAAAATGACCAGTCCAAAGGCAGGGAGATAAAGTAGAACATCAAAATGTGCAATTAAAGCAACTGCCAGCAGAAACGCGCCAAAAATTAATTGCCACCCGTTTTTAGTGCGATAAAATTCATAAGCAGCGCGAGCGGCTAACACCCCCCAAAAGACAATTAAAGCCTGATTTTCCACGTTGCGCGCGTAAGCTATAAAAAACCCGTTAACAGCCACTAATACAGATGCCGCCAAAGCCACTTTAATGTTTGCAATTCGACGTCCCCATAGATAAACGGCAATGATGGTCATAAAGCTGGTAATGGCTACGGAAAGACGAGCAATGGCTTCGTTTAACCAACCGTTGAAAAGCCACATTGCCAGTGGAAAAAACCAGTGAATCGGACCTTTGCTATCCAGAAAAGGGGCAAATTCCTGTCCACCTACGGCTCGAACTGCCAGACGCATGTTTTCCAACTCATCTTCGTGGAACTCACCGTAGCCCAAAGTGGCAAATCGAAAATAACCACCCACCAACAAAACAAGCGCCAAAATTGCCAATGCGCTGCTAAAGTACCACCATGTCGCATCAGCGGGTGTATGGCGTGCGCGTACCCAAGAAAAAAGAAGACCGGCTAATACAATGCTGTCTATGGCTAATAAAACCAGATTGAGAGTGAGTGGACCCGGCAGATAAACCGCTGCCAGCATCACCATCGCAAAAAGTGATGAAGAAAGCCCCACGGTCAATACCGCTCGTTCCAGAAAATCTTGAGTATTGAGCCAATTTATGCCGGGAAGCCATCCCCAGCCGGGCAGAATAAAAATTAACATAACACCGGAGATGATGCGTAACAGTGAAATTTGAGTCAATAAAATGAAAATATGAGTCAGCGCCAACAAAACTAACAAAATAAGCGCGGAATATTGTTTTGGTAATTTGAGATTCATGGAAAATTAATCCCTGGCATTACGTAGTTTTAAGTTTGACAAAACCGGACATTTAATCATTAGACCTCTTGCAAAAGGATAAATTGGGTTTGATGTTATGTCCTCAAAAAAGGACGATACTTTCTATCGAGAATTTATGGTTGTTATTTCCGCGAAAGCACCCAAACAACGGGCACAGGCGGGAATCCATATATTGTTTTATGGATTCCGGATAATTTCCTGCGGAAATTTCCGGAATGACATGACTTTTGCAAGAGGTCTATTCAATATTTCCCCTTCCCTCCAAAATTGAGGGGAAGCGTAGAAGGGTATCAACGTTTAGTTGGCAGGGTACAAAAATCTTGCGATTTTAGGTCATTTTTTATGCTTCGGCAGTATCTTCTCAATAAATTGAGGTGGGTATTGTAGAGATGCAAAGGTCGCTCCTACATTTTGAGAAGATACCTTCGGCATCTGATTGCGCAAAAATCAGGTTAATTTTTCCACCGCAATCGCGCTAGTGTTTTAACGTAATTTACGCCGCGTGTCAGGTAGCCCCATGCATTGAGGGCAGTTTTACTTTCACCCGTTTGACGGGGAACGCAGATATAAGGCGCTTCTTGTACAATGAAACCGGCTTTTTGAGCGCGGTACAGCAGGTCGATGCAATATTCGCCATAGTCTCCTTGCAGAGTAATCCTTGAGAACACCTCTTTGCGTGCCAAGATGAAACCACTGGTATAATCTTTAATGCGCCAATCTAGCACCACCCCGGCGGCGGCGTTGATAACCCGACTGAAAGCGCGTCCGGTGACAGAATGAGCCACATCCGCCCCGCCCGGCACGTAACGCGAGCCAACTGCCACATCCGCTCCATTTGCCAGCAACACAGCCAGCTTGGACCAGTCTTCCGGCGGCATGCTCAAATCACAATCCATCCAACCCACCCAATCACCCCGCGATTCGGTAATCCCACGCCAAATAGCGCCGGTTAGCCCGCGCTCATTCAAACGCCTAATCAATCGTATGCGTGGGTCGGCTTTGCTCTTTTGAGCAACAAGCTGCCACGTTCCATCCGGCGAATCATCATCTACCACTATAATTTCAAGATTGCAGGGGCTCAAGGCAACCAGCGTCCGTTCTATCAGCGGGTCAATATTATCATGTTCATTGTAAGTGGGCAATATAATTGAAATTTTTACCATCAATACCTTTGCCATTGTCTTAAAAATGCGTGTTTGAGCGTAAAGTTGTAGCTCATCAACCCGTTCATAGAAGCATTATCATGCCCTTAAAAGAAATTGTCAATTTGACCCCCGTATGGTCTTGTTGTTAATATGACAGCAAGCCGACCTGTGGTCGGCTTTGGCTTTTAGCCCGGCAATTTATTGCCGGGGAAACAACGGGTTTCACCCCAAATCATCCAACCACCCACGCACTATATCTGCACGGGGGTCTTTTATTTCCTCAAAAATGGCGATACAGCGGCGCAAATAATCTTTTGCCTTTTCCACCTGCCCCAAATCGCGGTACGCATTCCCCAGATTGCCTAGGTCGTTCCCTTCGCCGCGGCGGTCGCCAATCTCGCGGGCAATGACCAGCGCCTGCTCGTGGTATTCAATCGCCTTTTCCACCTGCTCCAAAGCGCGGTACGCACTCCCCAGATTGCCGAGGTCTTGTCCTTCGGCGCGGCGGTCGCCAATCTCGCGGGCAATGACCAGCGCCTGCTCGTGGTATTCAAT
>CAYZQQ010000077.1:0-8267 GCA_964480075.1 uncultured Anaerolineaceae bacterium | reverse complement strand
CTCGCGGGCAATGACCAGCGCCTGCTCGTGGTATTCAATCGCCTTTTCCACCTGCCCCAAAGCGTGGTATGCCAGCCCCAGATTGCCGAGGCGGTTCCCTTCGCCGCGGCGGTGGCCAATCTCGTGGGCAATTGCCAACGCCTGCCGGTAGTATTCAATCGCCTGTTCCACCTGCTCCAAAGCGCGGTACGCACTCCCCAGATTGCCGAGGCGGTTCCCTTCCCCGCGGCGGTCGCCAATCTCGCGGGCAATGGCCAGCGCCTGCTCGTGGTACTCAATCGCCTGTTCCACCTGCCCCAAAGCGCGGTACGCCAGCCCCAGATTGCCGAGCCACGCGCCCTCATTGCGGCGGTCGCCAATCTCGCGGGAGATGGCCAGCGCCTGCCGGTGGTATTCAATCGCCTGTTCCACCTGCCCCAAAGCGCGGTACGCCAGCCCCAGATTGCCGAGCCACGCGCCCTCATTGCGGCGGTCGCCAATCTCGCGGGAGATGGCCAGCGCCTGCCGGTGGTATTCAATCGCCTGTTCCACCTGCCCCAAATCGCGGTACGCACTCCCCAGATTGCCGAGCCACGCGCCCTCATTGCGGCGGTCGCCAATCTCGCGGGCAATAGCCAGTGCCTGCTCGTAGTATTCAATCGCCTTTTCCACCTGCCCCAAAGCGCCGTACGCATTCCCCAGATTGCCGAGGTGGGTCCCTTCATCCCATTTGTCCCCCAGCGCCCGCGCGGCTTGCACCCCCGTTTCCAGCACGCGGGCGCGGTCGGTGGTGTAGCCTTGCACATCGAGATAATCTTTCACCGCCCAAACCAGCGGGTTGGTGTGCCGCCACGCTGCGGCGACGGCGCAGGCGTCCAGCACCGCCAAAATGTGGGCACGGTGGGCATTCAGCACGCGGTAGCCGGGCAGGCCTTTTGCAGTTTCTGTTTTGGCAAATTCGGTGTAAAACCCGGCCAGCGCGGGCAGGGCGTTTGCCGGCGGTTTCAAGAGGCGGCGGGCGTATTGGTAAATCAGGGCGTGCGCCACGGCATAACGTCCGGCGGCGCGGCGCAGTAAGCCGTAGCGCACCGCCGCGTCGAGGGCGCGGCGCACGTCGGTATCGGGCAGGGCAACGGCAATCGTGTTGCGGTCAAAGGGATTCAGGCTCAACAGCCCGGCTACCGCCAGCGCGTCACGGGCGGCAGTGCCCGCGGCGGCAAGCGATTTTTCCAGCAGTCCGGGCACGCTGTCGCGGCGGTGTTCGCCGTGGTCCAGCGCGTCCAGCGGGGTGTCTGTCAGCCACTCCAAATAACCGGCGGGACTTTCGCCCTGCGCCATATATTTCCCGGCCAGTTCCACCGCCAGCGGCAGATAGTCCAGCGCGGCGCAAATTTCGGCGGCGGTCGTGTCGTCCCTCACGCCCGCCAGTTTCCGCAACAGCGCCACCGCCTCGGCGAGGGAGAATTTCTCCAGCGGTATGCCGCCCGGCGTGCGGGTGGTCACCAGCGCGGCGCAGGTGGGGGGCAGCACATCGGTCACCGCGCGCAGGTCGGCGGCGTCTTCCGCCCCGTCGAGCACCACCAGCGCCCGTTTGCCCCCCAGCGCGGCGCGGGCGTCGGCTTGGCTCAGGTCGGTGGCGTCGGGGGCGTAGCTTTTGACCAAATCGGCAAAGGCGGCTTCGGGGCCGGGTTGGCCGTAAAAGGTGTGGAAAATGAGGCCGTCGGGGTACTCGGTGGGCGGGGTGGTGGAGTCATCCGCGAACAACCGGCGCGCGACTTCCGCGGCGATGGCGGTTTTGCCCATGCCGCCGGGAGCGGAGAGGGTGGTGATGTGGCCGGGGCGCAAATCGGCCAGCACCTCCGCCACCTGCGCCTTGCGCCCGGTGAATCGCTCCGCGGCGGGGGGAAATTGGATGGGGATAGGTTGCCGCGCCCCCGAACCTCCGCCGGGGGTCAGGCTTTTGGGGATTCAATGACGATTTCTTGTTCCAGCAGAGTCTGTATGATGTCCTTCATTTCGGTAATGGCGACATCCCGCTCTTGCGCTGTATTTTCCATTTGCAATTCCAATGTCACACGCTCAGAAGGGGATACCAACGGAATTTGTTCGCGTAGTTTGTTCCAGCGACGATGATTATTTTCTGCAACTTTCATTGCAGATTTCAAACTACCAGACATCATTTTTAGCGCGAATGCATCTTCCAACTTCGTCAATTTGGCTTGCGCTTCGGTCTGTATCGATTCGGAAACTTCGGGTTTGGGTTTTTCGGGCGTGGCAGGATTACTTTTTGCTTCGCGCGCCAATTGCCAGCGCTGACGAAGTTCTCCGGCGACAAAAGAGAACGCGGATTGCAAAATTGCCCAAGCGGCTTGTTGTTCGGGGTTCATTTTTCCCTCCTGTGGGATGGTGGGTTGGGTAACTATATTCAGGGTTGGCATTCGCCTTGCGCTGAAGCGCAGGCTCATAGCTCAAGCCGACATTCGTCGGTTTTGGTTTTTAGCCTTGGAATTTATTCCGAGGCTAAGCAATCCCCGGTTGGCAAACACGGAGATTGTTTCGGCGCTCCGCGCCTCGCAATGACACCAGCCACTGCGTCGAGTCTATTTTATCAAATCCGAGCCGGAAGTGCAATAAAAAATTATTCATGCCATATATGTAGCGGTCGAAATTTACATAATCTGAATTTGACTGTTTTATGTCAATATGATACCATAGTACCAAAGGCATAGGTACTGTGGAGCCATTTGAAATTGTGTTTTCCGAACAGAATCGAGCATGGGCGGTGCGCGCCGCCGAAACCGGCTCACCAGCAGATATTGCCGCCGCGCTGACCCTGTCACACCCGGCGAATGTATTTGTGCTGTCGTCCGGGGCGGGCGACATGTCCGCCGGGGTGCAAGAGCGGTTGCAGGCGCTTTTTGCGGCATTGGCGATATTTCTGGCGCAACAGGGTGTCACCGTGCTCGATGGCGGCACGGCGGCGGGCGGCATGGCGCTGTTGGGGCGCTCGCTGGCAAAAACCATCCATCCCGCGCCATATATCGGCGTGCTGCCCGCACACGCTCCCGTGAATGATGACCGGTCGGGAGAGGAGATTTTAGAACCCCATCACACCCATTTTGTGCTGTTGGAACAGGATAAATGGGGCAGTGAAGTGCCGCTGATGTCATCGCTGGCAGATTTTCTGGCGCGCGGCGCGGCATCGCTGACGGTGCTGGTCAACGGCGGCGGTATCGCGCTGAAAGATGTGTCGCAGAGCGTCGCGGCATTCCGCCCGGTGATGGTGGTGGCGGGCAGCGGTCGGCTGGCGGATGAAATCGCGGTGGCGGCGCGCCGCCCTGCGCTCCCCGCCCGCGATGCGGTGCGGCGCATCGTGCAATCGGGGCTGGTATCGCTGTTTGATTTGGCGCATCCCCCGGCAGAATTGTTATCAATGGTCGCTTCGATTTTTTCCGGACGTGAAAGGAGATGCCCGTGACCCCACGAACAACTCGGCGCAGTCGTGTGTTGCAGGATATTTGGCAGCAATTTGCTGATTACGATTATAATGCCAAACGCTCACAGCGGCGATTTTATCGCTTGCGCGGCTGGGTGCTGGTGCTCGGCGTATCGGCGACACTGCTGGCGCTGCTGTATTCCAGCCCGGAGCCGTTTGAAAACCTGTTGGCTTTTCCAGGGCTGAAATCGGCGCTGCGCGCGCTGATTGTGCTGGCGCCAATTATCATCAGCGTGCTGCAAAATGCGTCCAATAAATTTCGGGAGGGCACAAATTATGTGCAGCTACGCGGCGCGGCAGAGACATTAAAACGCGAAATTTTCCGCTACCGGATGAAGGTCGATTTATACAGTCCCGAACAGACGGTGAATATGCCCCGCGATATAAAACTGGTGGGCAAAGCCAAGCAAATCGGTGCAGATTTAATGAGCAGTGAAACCGGGCAGGGCGGGTTGGAGCCTTATAAAGGCGATTTGCCACCGAAAAGGGCAGTTGCCGCGGATGACGATGGGTTCACCGACCTGACGCCCGACGAGTATATTCAGTGGCGATTAGAGAACCAGCGCGATTATTATCGCGCTCGCATCGCGGCGTGGAGTCGTCAAGCACGATTGTTGCAATGGGCAATTTACGGTTTCAGCGGGTTGGGGTCGTTTTTGGCGGCAATTGGCGGCGAAGTATGGGTGGTTATGACCACCGCAGTGGTGACGGCATTTATCAGCTATCAAGAATATAAACGATATAATTTACTGATTGGCAGATACAATCAAGCTGCCACTAATTTGGATGCAGTGCGGTTATGGTGGATAGCGCTGCCCCCTAAAGAACAGAAATACCGCGACAACATCAACAAACTGGTGAAAAACACCGAAACTATCCTCCGCACCGAACACGCCGATTGGACGCAGGAAGTCCGCGAGGCGTTGATGGAACTCCGCCATGAAGATGAAATGGCAAAACAGGCAAATCAATGAGCAATTAACAATGAGCAATGAACAAAATTGTAGTATTCATTGATAACTGTTACCCAATGTGCAGCTATTTTCAACAGCAACCAAATAGAACACAGATGACACGGATGAACTTGATTTCCACTGATTCTTTTAAGATTTATCTGTGAAAATCCGGAAAATCTGTGTACCCACAGGGCGTTATAATCAGCCGTGTTCCATTTTGTCATCTTCCGAGAAGTTGCTCATTAGGTAACGATTATCAATTATCAATTACCGTTTGCTCATTGCTCATTGATAATTGTTAATTGAACCGCATCCCCCAGCGGTTGGATGATGCCCGGTTGGGGTTGAAAATACAGCCCCACCACCAGCGAATAATCTTCCGGCGACAGGGTATCGGGCAGCGCCAGCGTGTGCCGGTCGCGCAGAATTTCGCCGGGCTGCCACAGACGGGTGGGGTAAAACTCTCCGCCGGGGCGATGGTCACTCTGGGTGATGCCCATCCCGTCCGCGCCGACCAGATGCACAAAACTGGTGTAATTTTCCGCGAGTGGTTTTTCCGACTGCCAGAAAATATCCACCGTCAGCACGTTTTCCGCGCGGGTGACGGTATAGCCCACAATGCTCAGCCCGTCGCCCACCGGTTGCGACAGCGACACCGCCGGCACGAGATTCGCCGGGGTGGCGCGCACCAACCGGGCGTGCGGCAGGGGCGGCAGCGGGTCGAAATCGGCTTTCAGCTCCAGCCCGTCCATCGGTTTGATGAAATAGACCGCCCGCCCGCTGGCAAATGCCGTATCGAGCAGCCGCCCCACGTTTTGCACGTCCGGCGCGGGAGTTATCAGCGGGAAAAGCCCCAGCAAATCGCGCCGCCGGTTTTCCACAAATTGAAAATACCACATCGGCATCAACTCGTTGCGGTCATTACTCAGCAGAATGGCATTCTGCGGCAAATCCGCCGCCAGAATTTCTTGCCACGCTTCGCGGGCGATGGTATTTTGATGCCGGTCAACTGCCGAATATCGCGTAGCCAGCAATATCAGCGGCAACAGCAACCCCACCGAAACCACCAGCAATTGCGTCAAATGCCGCATGCGGGTGTTCAGATTGGCAAATCCCGCGCCGAAAGCGGGACCTTCGGCGACGCGGGCACGTTTGCGCGCCACCAGTTTTTCGGCGGCGGCATCGGCGATGGTCAGCGCGCCCACCGCCAGCCACAGCGCGAAAATCAGCCAGACGGGGATGAACAGCACGTAAATATCGCCGATGAAATAGACCAGATTGAACACCCAGAAACTCGCCGCACCGAGCGCAGTCAGCGCCAGCACGGGCAGGTTTTTTCGCAGTCGAAAAATGCCCATTGCCGCCAGCACAATCCCCGCCCAGCCGAATTGCTGTCGCAAAAAGCCGAAACTCTGCGCCAGCCGGTCGAATCCGATTGCCGTCGGGCGCACATCGGCATTGAACACCCCGCCCATAATGTGCGAGAAGAATCCGGCGACGGTATTTTGATACAGCGCCAGCGTGCGGCTGTCGCTCAAATGGAGTTGAGCGTATGGCACGTGCGGCGCAATCAGCGGCAGATAGAGATACAGTACGGCGGGCGACGCGCCGAGCGCGAGCAGTTTCAGCGCATCGGCAGGGGAAATGTGCCGCCAGCCCGAAACCCACAGCGCCAGCAGCACCGCCGGAATCAACAGCACGCTGGTGCGGTGGTGCGTCAGCGAGAGTCCCAGCAGCAGCGCCAGCCATTTTCCGTGCCGAAAGGTGAGCGTCTGCACCGTGTCATTTTCGGCGGGAAAAAGGCGCATGGTCGCCCACAAAATTGCCGCCACAAACAGTGTGTGCAGGCTGTAAACTTCGGCGATGATGGTTTGACTCCAGAATGTTTGCCCAAAAGCAAAACTCAACGCCGCCACAATGGCGGTGGTTCGCCGCGCCCCGGTTCCCGCTGCCGGGAAAACCTGTCCGGCGAGCGTTTCTGCCAGCAGATAAACCAGCGCCACCGCCGCCGCACCCGTCACCGCCGAAAAAAAGTTCAGCCGCCATGCCACGTCGCCAATGGGGAGAGCGTGGCTGAACAGCCAGCCCGCCAGCACGTACAGCGGGTATCCGGTGGGATGGGCGATGCCCGGCAACCATGGCACAAATTGAAATTCGCCACCATCGGCGAACAGCACCGTCGGCGCGAGAGTTGCCCAATAGACCGCCAGCGCAATCAACCCTACTGCCGCCGCGATTGGATATTCACTTTTGCGGAAAAACGTTCTCTGTGTCATAACAGTGAATGGATTTTGCATCGAATGGGGGGCGATGGCAAATTTTTCAATGTCCGGTGGTTAGATTATGAAAACTGATTGCTGAAAACTGACAACCTCTTTATCTGACATTAATCTTTGGAGTTATAATTGGGACTATGATGAAAAAACTATTGAAGAAACTATTTTTGGGACTATTTCTGCTGGCATTGATAACCGGGGCGTTTTCCGGCGGCGCGATGGCGGCGCAGATGGGCTATCTGCCGCGAATTGTGCCCGCCAGCGCCGCCGCCGATGCGCCCACCGACGATATGTCGATTTTTTGGGAAGCGTGGCGGCTCATTCGGACAAATTATGTTGACCGCAGCGCGCTCAAACAACCCAAACAACTGGCGTATGCCGCCATTCGCGGCGTGACGGATGCGCTGGGTGATACGGGACACACCCGTTTTCTCACCCCCGATGAAGCCAACGCAGAAACCGAGCATCTGGACGGGAAGTTTTTTGGCATTGGCGCATATTTGGGCGTGGATGACCAAAAACACCCGTTCATCATCACCCCGTTTGCCGGGTCGCCCGCCGAACAAGCGGGCATTCGCGCCGGAGACGTGATTTTGCAGGTGGATGGCACGGATGTGACCGGCATGCCGCTGGATGAAGTGGTAACGCGCATCAAGGGCGAAAAAGGTACCAAAGTGACGCTCACCATGCTGCACGAAAATGAAACCGCGCCGGTGGACATCACGGTCGTGCGCGATGAAATAAAAATTCCCGCTGTAGATTGGGCATTCATCCCCGATTCAAAAATTGCATTTGTGCGCCTCAATCAGTTTAGCAGCGTGGCGAACGAGCAGATGACCGCGGCGATTCAATCGGCGCAGGCAGATGGTGCCACGGCGCTGATTGTGGATGTGCGGATGAACGGCGGCGGTCTGCTTGACCAAGCGATAAAAGTCGGCAGCGAATTTTTGCGTGACGGAAATGTATTGCAGGAGAAAAATGCGCAGGGCGATGTGAAAAACTTTCCGGTGGGGAAAGAGAGCATTGCGCCGGACATACCGCTGGTCGTGCTGGTGGATAAAGGCACTGCCAGCGCCGCCGAAATTTTCGCCGGGGCGATTCAAGACCACCGGCGCGGTACGGTCATCGGCGAAAAAACGTTCGGCACGGGGACGGTGCTGACACCGTATACCCTCAGCGACGGTTCGATGCTGCTGCTGGGCACGTCGGAATGGCTCACCCCCAACGGGCGCGAAATTTGGCGGCACGGCATCACCCCCGATGAGCCGGTGGAATTGTCGGCGGACCAGCACATTTTAATCCCGCCGGATGTCAAAAAAATGACCGCCGATGAATTTCAACAGGCGGGCGATGCTCAACTGCTGGCGGCGGTTAAAGCGTTGCAATAGATTTTAGCGGTCAGTTGTCAGTTTAAAGTCATGCCATTCCGGAAAGTTCCGCAGGAAATTATCCGGAATCCATAAAAGAATCGGCTTTTCTGGGTTTCAGGGGGTTTGTCATTGCGCGGCGCGTTTTTTGCGCCGAAGCAATCTCCGTGGGCGTAATTTGAGATTGCTTCGC
>CAYZQQ010000076.1:0-11770 GCA_964480075.1 uncultured Anaerolineaceae bacterium | reverse complement strand
GAGCGCAATTGACGGGGTAGCATCGGTGACGGTGGACGTGACCCCCGATAAAATTCACGGTACGCTGGCGCACATCGCCGTGCAACCGGCAACGGACGTGGACGTTGATGCACTCAAAGTGGAAATTGAGCGCGTGCTGGGGCAGTATACCATTCGGTATGAAATAGAGATCGGTTAATTGGAGATTCTTCTACCTGCCTGACAGTTCTAAAAATCAGAACACAGATGACACAGATGTTACAGATTTTCACAGATAAATCTTAGAAAAATCAGCGAAAATCAGATTAATCCGTGTCATCCGCGTTCTATTTTTTCCTCTCCATTAACTAATCGCCATCTTCCGCCAATGTGAATTCCCAGCCGCACCAAAATTCGCCGTTGTATGCGTCGGGTGGGGCAGCGATGGCGCGGGTGCGGATGTGCGGGTCAATGGTTTTGGCGAAACCGGTATACTCCACCACCCCAACCGGCTTGCATGGAAACGCCGCCATCTCCTTGCGGTGGCGCGCCGACTGCACCCGGCAATCGACCATTTTGAAAATGAGGGTGTTTTCGTCGGGCTGTGCCATCGATTGCTCATTCAAACGGGCATACAACCGAAATTGCAACGCCTTTTTCAGCGCGGGAATGCCGCCGCCCGGTTCCATCCTCAGCCGCTTCATAATCCGTTTGGCTTCAATCACCGTGAACCGCTCCCACGCTTCAGTATCAAAATCAATGGCTTTTTCAATACCATCGTGGCGCTCCACGGCTTGAAACCACAAGCCATCGTGTGCCAGCCAGTTTTTGGCGGCATCCTCCAACAAATCAATCAGTTCATCTTTTGAAAATTGTTGCAGTAGTTCTCTATCCGGCATTGGAATCTCCTTTTCTGAAGTTCAAGGTTTTTGGTTGTAAAGTTGACAACGCATCTGCCATGGTGAGCCAGCCACTTTCCGGGAACAGCCGCGCCACCTGCGGTGCAAAAAGGGGCGAGCTCCCCAGCACGGCGGCGGGAGCACCATCGGCGATAATTTCGCCCTGACTGAGCAATACCACCCGCGTGGCGAGTTGGGCGGCAAATTCCACATCGTGCGTCACCAGCACAATCGCCATCCCTGCCGATTGCCAGCCACGCAACAGCGCCGCCAGCGTCTCTTTGGCATGATAATCCAGCCCGCGAGTCGGTTCATCCAGCAACAGCACCTGTGGACGGGTGACGGTAATTGCCGCCAGTGCTACCCGCTGCCGCTCACCGACGCTCAAGTCGCGGGGGTACGCTCCGGCGTGCGCCGACAATCCCAGTTGCCGCAGCAGTACACGGGGATTTAGCGCGCCGGGCACGGGTTCGCCATTTTGAGGCACGGGCAAGCCGTGATTTTTCAGGGTGATGGTCACTTCATCCAGCACCGTATCGGCGAACAGCAGCGCATTGGGGTCTTGCGGCAAATAGCCCATCGTGCGGGCGATGTGCGCCACCGGCGCGCCGGTGATATTCTCGCCATTCAGCACAACTTTTCCCCGTTTGATGGGCAGCAATCCCATCAAACTTTTCAACAGCGTGGTTTTCCCCGCGCCGTTTCTGCCCATCACCGCCACAATTTCCCCGTGCCGAATTGAAAAATCAACGTTTTCCAAAATGGGATGGTTGCTGTATCCCGCCGAAATGCCTGCGGCACGCAATAACGGCGGGGCAGACGATGGCGCGACGGGCGCGGCGTCAGTTTTCGGTGCGGGTGACAGTGTCATTTTGCGGCTGAACCGTTTTCCCGCCTTGATGGTCAGCGGCAGCGGATGCCAGCCGAGCGCGTGCGCCAGCGCCACCAACGGCGGCACAAGGTTGATGTTCGGCAGAATATCGGCGGGTATGCCGGTGCGTGCTCCACCGCTATCGGGCAGAAAAACGATGGTGTCCACAAAGGGCAATACCCGCTCCAGCCGATGCTCTGCCAGCACGATGGTCAATCCCAAATCGGCATTGAGTCGTACCAGCGATTGCAACACATCCTCCGCCGATTTCGGGTCGAGTTGCGATGTTGGCTCATCCAGCGCCAGCACACGGGGGCGCAGCGCCAGCGCGGCAGCGATTGCCACTCGCTGTTTTTCGCCGCCGGAAAGCGTTTCCAACCGGCGGGCACGCAATGGCGACAGGTCGAGCAAATCGAGCGCTTCTTCCACCCGAATCCGCATTTCGGAACGGGGTATGGCGGCGTTTTCCAGCGCGAACGCAAGCTCATCCTCCACCACATCCATCACAAATTGCGCTTCCGGGTCTTGAAACACAAATCCCACATGCCGGCTCATCACCTGCGGACCGGCGGCAATGGGGTCAACCTGATTGACTGTGACTTTTCCGCTGATTTTTCCGCCGGAAAAATGGGGAACCAATCCGTTGAGCGCGCGCAATAACGTGGATTTTCCCGCCCCGGACACGCCCATCACCAGCGCGAAATCACCATCGGTAATGCGCAGCGAGACGTTTTTCAGCGCAGACGCTTCGGTATTCGGATAGATGAACGTCAAGTTTTCAATCGAAATCATTTGTCATTCGCACTCCATCATTCGATGATGATACTGTATTTTTGCGTTTGAGCCAAAATATCGGCGCGAGCAATCCGGTGGTTGCCAAAGCGATGAGCGGGTCGAATTCGGGTGCGGTCAGCGCGGGGTAGGGATAATATGCCAATGACCGATGCTCAATGCCGGGAATGGGCGCGACCAGCGTCGTTATCACAACAAGTGCCGCCATAACCGTCAGCGTGTCGCGCCAAACCCATCGCTGGCGGCGATAGGTGGTGTGCGGAATGCGTCGCCCGGCGAGATACAGTGTGCCCGCCAGCAATCCGATGCCCAACACCAGAATCGCGGTTCCCCATACGGCAGACCACAGCAATTGCAACGCCCAGCCAACGAGCGCCAGCAGCAAGCCGGCAATCAGCAGCAATCGAGTGAGTGCAGGTTGGGCAGGTGCATCCGCCGCCGCGAATCCGCGCGCGGTCATCGCTTCTGCCAGATTTACGGCGCGTTCCAGCCCGCCAATCAACAGTGGCAAAAAAAGCGGCAGCCAATCGCGCACACCGTGCGGCTGGTGTCCGCGCACCGCTTGCGCTTCCCGTATCTGTCGAAATTGGCGCAGGGTAGTGGGGATGAACGTGATGGCAATCGAAATGACCACCGCGATGGGGTAGAATGCGCGCGGAATGACTCGCACCAGTGCGCTCACCGGCAGCATTTGATTCAATATGGAGAAAGCGAGAAACAGTCCGGACAGCGCCAGCCCGTTGAGTGCGCCATAAATGGCGGCTTCCAGCGTGATTGCGCCGCCCACCAGCAGCCAACCGGCAGGTAAACGAAACAGTTCGGTCGTGCCGACATGCACCATCAGCGCGTTAAAAATGGTGGATAGCCCCACCACTATCGCGCCAAATCGCCATGGTGAAAATGGCATCGGCGCGGTATTTCCCTGCATTTGCCCGCATCGCCACAGCACGCCCAGCCACAGCAACGATAGCGCCAGATAGAGCGGATTGCGGGTTATGGACTGGCTCATCAGTGCGGCGACGAGCCAGAAAAGCCACGTAACTGTGTTAAACATACCATCCGCGCCGAAATGAGCGCGCTATCCCCCCACCACAAATGTGAATCGCTGACGAAAACGGCGCAGAGCGCGGAGCGTGGGTACTCCGAGCAACGCCAGCAGGACAATATTTCCCGCTGTTCGCAGCACATCCCACACCAGCGAAGTCGCCAAATAGAAAACGGCATAGCGCTGCACAGCATCCATCACCCCGATACCGGGCTGCCAATATTGGTTGGCGGGTCCCATCGCAAAGGGCCAAAACCAAACATTGATTATCATCCCGTACACCAGTCCCCACCAGCCGCCGAATATCGCCAGAATAGTAATTTCGCCCCAAGAGCCATCCAGTTTGAACAGGTGTACCAGCGGACGCGCCAGCGGCGCGCTCATGCCCACCCATCCCGCGGTGAACATTTGATACGGCAGCCACGGACCAACCGTGCCGGTTATCAGTGCGGAAACCAGCAGCGTCAGTGCGCCCATCAAAAAACCGAACCGTCCGCCAAAAATATAGCCGGTTAAAATTATCAGAAAGAAAATCGGGCTAAAGCCGCCCGGTCCCGGAATGGCAGTTTCGGCGAACCGCAGTACCGAGTTGATTGCCACCAGCACGCCCAACAACGCCACAAATTTCGCGCTGACCGATGTGCCTTGAATCTCCACCAGCAGCACCACAAAACACACCCCGACCAACAGGGCGAGCATCAGTGGGGCATCGGTAGCGTGCGCCTGTCTCTGCAATGGCGACTGCGCTACCGCCGGCAGCCAAAACGGATACAGAAACGCCGCAATACCGATGACGGTGGTCAACCCGTAAATAGCAAAACTGAGCGTCCGGTCTTTCATTGTCGTTTTACCAGCCACCAAACGGCTGCCCCAGCCAGCAACAGCACGGGTACAGTGGTGAACAATATCACCAAAATGGATAGCGCGCCGAAAGTCACCAGTCGTTTGCCGGTGTCCGCGCCGGTCGCGGTTGCTTTGGGGGATGGTGATTCCGGCGCGGGTGCGATAATGGTCGGCGTGGAAACTGATTCTGCCTGCGCGACCAAAACCGGCGCCGTCGGCAATGGCAACGTTGCACCGGCTGTCGGAGGCACAGTGGGAGACGGCGGTGAAAGCCGCGTGTTTGTCGGCGGTGAAAGCGGCGTGTTTGTCGGCGGTGAAAGTGTCGCAGCGGGCGATGGGGTCGGCGTGCCGGTGGGAGCGGGTGTCGGCGGTATTTGCGCTGTTTCCACACCGGATGTCACCCCTGCCGGCGTGCCGGTCGGCGGCGCGGGCGTTGCAGTGGGTACGGGCGATGGGGTTGCGGTCGGCGACGGTGTAATTGTCGGTGTCGGGGTGGGCGTATCGGTTGAAGTTGGTGTTGGCAGCGGGATGGGCGGAATGGGGGTGTCGGTGGGAGCTTCCACCGCGCAGATTTCATCAAAACCAATGTTCGGCGGCGCAGAAGCGCTCACGCCCACCGTGCCCTGTCCCCAAACCCAACCTTCCACACCGCCATCGTGAATCTGGGTGGTTGATGCCCCCCGGCTGGAATAAATCCATTTGCCATTTTCCCACTGCCAATAACTCCAGTAAATGCAATCACTGCCCTGACACTGGCAAAAGCAATCCTGCTGTGGAAAACTACACCCTTCATTGTCCAACCGGCAAACAATTGCGCCCATCGGATTGCCGGCATCGACATTTAAATCAAGCCCGGACTGTTGCAGCACATCCAGCCCGGAGATGCTATCTTCGCTGAACGTGACGCACTGGGTTTGCACAGAACCGTCGCGGTGCTGCACCACCAATCCCGCCCGATGGGGAGCATCGGCGCGCACCCGGATGATGCCCGCCAATAACACCCCCAGCAGCAGAATGATATACAGTTTGGGGTTTCGAGTTTTAAGTTTTAAGTTCAAAGTTCCAAAGTTATAGAATCGCAACCGCATATTTTCCCTGCTATTTGAAAATCAACGGCAAATAGGTGTTGTAGCGCGCCAGCGCTGCCCACAGGCTGAAATGATTGGGGGTGGCGGTGATGGTGTTGGCAATTGTGTCCACCACACTGGTTTTATCCCGCACCCACTGACCATTGTCCCAATAATACAGCGCCAGCATTGACTCATCGAACCCGGCAGGCAGTTGCGATTCATCATACGAAATGGTAATGGTGTATGTTTGCCCCGATTGCGGCTGCGCGGGCAATCCACTGCCGGCAAAAAAGGCGTTCAACTCATACAACACCCCCAAATCCGAACCGAATTGCGCCGCATCACCCGGCGCTTCAGTAAAATAGAACTGTACCGTATCGCTGAAAACATGGTTGCCAACAGTCACCGTCACCCCCACTGTGGGGGTAATTGTTCCACCGGCAGGGAGTACCGCAATGCCATCACGGAGATTTTTTATTGCGATGGGGTAGGGTCGCCCCAATAACGCCGGCACAGCTTGCTGGGTTGCCAGTAAATTTTCGCCCGTGCCCGACTGCCATTCATACGCACCACCGAGCAACTGCGCATCCAGCAAATAGCTGATGGGTGTGGTTCCGGTAATGACAAATGAGCCGAAATTCCCCGTACCAACCACCGGTGCCGGTTGGCGAGTCGCTTGCAGGGCTTGCAATACATACGCGGTCGAGTTGACATCGCTGTCGGTTCCCCACGACGAAACGGGGTCATACGTAAAACCGCCATCAGCATTTTGGGCGGTTCTGAAAAAATCCAGCCCGCTGATAATCGAAGTGGCGGTCAGTGGTTCTCCGGTGGCAACCAACGCTTGCAACGCCAGTGCCGTCGAGTTGGTGTCCGAGCCCCACGTGGCTGCCCATTCCCAGCCGCCATCCGATTGCTGCATATTCCGCAGATAATTCACTGCCGAAACCGGCACATTTTGCCCCAGCGCTACCGTTCCTAAAATTGCCCATGCGTTGGTTGCGGCGCTATCGGCGCTAAATATGCCTGATATGGGGTTGTAAAATGAAATAGGGCGAGTAGCCCCAATAGGCCACTGCACATCAGCAGCGGCAAGCGCCATCGCGAGTTTTCCCGCCGCGGCGGGTCCATTCACAAAACTGGCGCCGTTTGCCAAAATATAACTATTCAGCGACACGCCGCTTTCGGGTGAGCGCCATTCTGCGGCGGTGTAGCCATTTGCGCCGATGGAAAGCAGTGTTTCCACGGTTGCCCCCACGCTGCCATAGCCGCCATCGGATTGCTGCCAGGCATGAACCCAATTCAGCGCGCGCATGGTGGCGGTCATCTGCGGGGCGGGAACCATCGAATCGCCCCATTGCCCCCAGCGCCAGCCATCCACTGCGCCGTTGTTCAGCACGGTATCGGTTGCGCCGACAGAATAATCGTTCCATGTGGAACCATCCCAAGTTTTGTTGCCCCAGTATGTGCTGCCGCCGCAAAAACAATCGCTGGCGGGACAGCCCACGCCTTCAATGCTGCAAACGGCAATTCCCCAGCCAAAATCTTGGGTGATGACATTCAACCCCGTCAAATACAGCGCTTCCAGCCCCGAAATCGGTGCGGTGAACTGCACATCGCGCACAATGGCGCGTTCATCATTAAATTGAACCACAATGTCTGCGCCATCGGGTCCATCGGCATGAGTGGCAATTGGAATTGACAATAGCATCCACAGCGTCGCTATCAGCATTCCCACCCCTAACACAACAACCACACCCAAATTAATCGAACGTTTAGCGCGAAAACTTGCCATGATTTTCCTCCTAAAATATGGACATTACGCAATCGGGGATGGGTGACAGTTGTGTAACCTAAAAGCACCTTCTTGAATATTCAAGAAGGTGCGGACTTTGTTATTTGACCGCACCTTTTGCCTCGAAAGCTAACGGAACTCAATGCGGGCGGGCGACCTGACTCCCCGATAAAATCGGGTTACAGTTGCGGGACAGCGTCGGACTCACACCGACTTCGCCGTTTCCCCCCGTGTCTTCCGGGACAACGGGGACCTGCATTAAATATATACAATTGCAAAAAGTATATCACGGTACAAACGTTTGTCAAATTTGCGGAATGCCCAGCTTTTTCAATAGCTTTTTGCTGCGCCCGCGTACCGCGGCACTGTCACTACTCGCCTTTTCCTGCAATATCGAAACGACTTGCGGGCGCAACGCAGCATCTCGGTCTGCAAAATCTGCCAGCGCTTGCAATGAAAATGTCTGCACAATTTTACTTTTGTCGGAAAGATAGCCCAGCAAAATTTCAACGATGGCGGCTCGCTCATCGGGGGAAACCTGCAACCGGGGAAACATTTGCGCCACGTGCCACCGAACTTCTTGCTGGGGAATGGGCGCAATCTGCTCGATAAGCGTATTTTTGTGCGGCTGAAGCCAGTCCGGGTGTATTGCGCTGATTTTCTCGGCAGCATCGGCGGCACGCATACGGATGAGCGGGTCGTCGGCGAGCATACCCTCCACCAGCACGGCAAACAGTTTCGGTGCAGCCAGCACATCCGCCACAACTTCGTCCGCCCGTCCAATTGAACGGCGGTCGCCGCCGGTGAGTTTTTCTAGCAATGGATGCATCTCAGACATAATTCACGCCATTTCAATCTGAAAATCTGCCAGCACGCAATCGAGGCGGGTCTTTTCAATCCACTCGACCACTCGCATCAGCAGTCCGTGCGCATATGCCTCATCGGTACTGACGCAAACCACACCGAGCACTGCCGCTTGATGAGCATCGTGGCGGTCAACTTCGGCAATGCTGATGTTAAATTCGCGGCGCAACCGCGCCTGCACACTTTTGATGACCTGCCGTTTTTCTTTCAGCGAATGGGCGGCGGGGATGCTCAACACCAGCGTTAAAATGCCGACAACCATTTCACACCCGCTGATTCCATTCGGCGGCGGTGTAACGGGTGGTGCGATAATGTTCCGCCAAATCCTGCTCGGCGGCAGACAATGGCGCGGGGGTCAGATGGATATTCAACACGGCAGAAAAGCCGCGCGTCATCGCGGCGGCGGCTTCATCAAACGAGATATGCCGTCCCAGTTCGCGCTCCACGGTGGTGGCACGCGCCAGCAAATCGCGGCTGAGTGCGGCTTTTTCGTCCACCGAAATTGCCAGCACATCGAAAATGCGGGTGATGTCGCCGCGCAGGGGGAGCGTCCCATGCTGAAGCACCATGTTTTTGCGCCGCACCTGCGCGCTGCCGACCAGTTTTTTGCCATTTAGCGTGACTTCATAATGGGAAGGAGTGTCGAAGCACGCCGCGCCCTGTTGTGGGTTTTTCGGCATATTGCCTTTGGCTTGCACCGCCACCGCGCCGAGTTGCTGCAAGCCCGCCAGCAAGCCCGCACTCAACCGGCGATAGCTTTCTACCACGCCGCCCGCCACACGGGGGTCGGTCTGGGGGGTGATGACACTGTATGTCAGTTCATCGGTGTGCAAAATAGCGCGCCCGCCGGTGGGACGCCGCATCCAGGTGTATCCCAATTGTTCGCACGCGCCCGCATCCACATCGGTGTAATGCTGGTTGTACCCCAGCGACAGGCACGGCGGCTCCCAGCGGTAAAACCGCAGAGTGGGTTGTCCGCGCCCATCTGCCAGCGCGTGCATCACGGCTTCGTCAATTGCCATGTTCATTGCGCCATCGGCGGCAGGGGAAATGAGCAGCCGCCATTCGGCGGGGAGAAAAGAATTTTCAGTCATAAAACGTCTTCTCAATTAGTGCATGTAGGGGCGGCTCGCGAGCCGCCCCTACAATTTCCTGCCAAGTTTCGCCTATCAGCCTTTATATTTCAACACGGGATGCCGTGCGGCATACACTTCATCCAGCCGCCCGAGTTCGGTGGTGTGCGGCGCAGCATGGAGCAATTCCGGGTTGGTTTTTGCTTCTTTGGCGATTTTCTTCAGCGTGTCGATAAAGCCGTCCATCGTCTCTTTCGATTCGGTTTCAGTCGGTTCAATCATAATCGCTTCATGCACAATCAGCGGGAAGTAAACCGTTGGCGGGTGGTAGCCGAAATCAATCAGCCGTTTGGCAATATCCATGGTGTGAATGCCATCTGCGATGTTGCCTTCTGCCACAAATTCGTGCATGCAAATCCGATTAAACGGCACGGGGTACATATCCTGCAATTTCACCCGCATATAATTGGCGTTCAACACGGCATTTTCTGACGCCGCGCGCAGACCTTCTGCGCCCATCATACGCATATAGGTGTATGCTCGCACCATCACCCCAAAATTGCCGTAAAACGCTTTTACCGACCCAAGCGATTGTTCCGGTGTGACCAGTTTGAATTTATCGCCGTCTTTTGCCACCACGGGACCGGGCATAAACGGTGCCAAAGCTTCGCTGACGCCGATGGGACCGGAACCGGGACCACCGCCACCATGCGGGGTAGAAAAGGTTTTGTGCAAATTAAAGTGCATTACATCGAACCCCAAATCGCCGGGGCGAACAATGCCCATCAGCGCGTTGAGATTTGCGCCATCGCCGTACACCAGCCCGCCGCAATCGTGAACGGTTTTTACCACGGCTTCAACATGCTCTTCGAACATACCGAGCGTGTTGGGGTTGGTAATCATCAGCCCGACCACGGTATCATCGCAGGCGGCTTTCAGCGCATCCAAATCGATATTGCCCCGGTCATCGCTGGCAATTTGCTGCACCGTGAATCCACTCATCGCCGACGAAGCAGGGTTGGTACCGTGCGCCGAATCGGGGATGAGCATTTTGGTGCGTTTGGTGTCGCCGCGCGAAAGGTGGTACGCCCGCATCGTCAGCACACCGGAAAATTCGCCGTGCGCGCCGGCGGCAGGTTGCAGGCAAATGCCATCAAAGCCGGAAATTTCTTTCAGCATTTCCTGCAATTCAAACATCAGCTGCAAATTGCCCTGCACCGTTTCTACGGGTTGCAGGGGGTGGGTCGCGGTGAATTTTGGTTTTGCAGCGGCGGCTTCGTTTACTTTGGGATTATATTTCATGGTGCATGAGCCGAGCGGATAGAAAACGCTGTCTATCGAATAATTTTTCTGGCTCAATCGCACGTAATGCCGCGCCACATCCAATTCGCTCAGTTCGGGCAGATTGACAGGCTCCTGCCGCAGAAATTCGGCGGGCAGTGGTGATTCGGGAACATCCAATTCGGGTAGAGCAACGGCTACCCGTCCGGGCGTGGAAAGTTCAAACAATAGTGGCTCGACCATTATGCCACCTCCTTTAATGCCGAAACGAGTGCATCAATTTGCTGGCGGGTGTTCATTTCCGTGACAGCAATCAGCATTTGATTGGGACGGTTGGGGTATCGTTGCGACAAATCGTATCCGCCGATAATTTTGTGCGCCAGTAGCGCGGTGTTAATTTCGGCGACGGGTTTGGGGCATTGGATGACAAATTCTTTAAAGAACGGTTTGGTGGTCAGCAGTCTGTAGCCGGGTAGTTTGGCAATTTCGGTGGCGGCATAATGGGCTTTGTGATAGCTCAACTCTGCCACAGTGCGCATCCCGTGTTTGCCCATCGTCGCCAAATAAACGGCGGCGGCGAGCGCGTTCAGCCCCTGATTCGAGCAGATGTTACTGGTAGCTTTTTCGCGGCGAATGTGCTGTTCTCGCGTGGACAGAGTCAGTACAAATCCGCGTTTGCCGTTGGTATCCACGGTTTGCCCCACCAGCCGACCCGGCATTTTCCGCACGAGTTTATCGGTGGTGGCAAAAATGCCGAGATACGGTCCGCCAAAGTTAAGCGGGTTGCCCAGCGCGTGCCCTTCGGCGGTAACAATGTCTGCGCCGTATTCTCCGGGCGGGGTGAACAATCCGAGGCTGTGGGGGTCAGTGTGAACCACCAGCAGCGCCCCGGCGGCGTGAACCGCATCAGCCAGCCCGCGCAGGTCTTCCAGCTCACCAAAGAAGTTGGGAGACTGCACCACCAGACACGCAGTATCGCTATCAAGCATCGCAGTCAGTGCGCTGAGGTCGGTGTCGGGGTCTTCATCGCCGGTAATTTTAACGGGAATGCCCTGGGTGTATGTGCGCATCACTTTGCGGTAAGTCGGTTTGACGCTGGGCAGCACCAATACTTTTTGGCGTTTGCCGCGCGAAACGTGATACGCCATAATAGCCGCTTCGGCGAGTGCGGTTGCGCCATCGTAATGGCTGGCGTTCACCACATCCATTGCCAGCAGTTCGGCAACCATCGTCTGGTATTCAAAAATACCCTGCAGCGTTCCCTGACTCACTTCCGGTT
>CAYZQQ010000075.1:0-11795 GCA_964480075.1 uncultured Anaerolineaceae bacterium | reverse complement strand
CTGCACATCCCCCGGCGAAAGCAAATCATCCGGCGCATCGGGGTCGATTAGTGCGGTATCCGCCAGCGATTGCGCTTCCTCACCGGCAAGATAGGCGGCAATTTCATGGATGACGATTTCGCGCGTCAGCCCGAAGCGGTTGAATTCCGCCAATGCGTAAATTCGCAACAAAATGGCGATGTAATGGCGTTGCAATCCACCCTGCGAGCCGAGCAAGTTGAACAGTTTCGGTGGCAGCAAATCAAAGGGGTTGTTCAATTGGGGGGATGGTGTTTCTGCGGGTGGTGTCATACCGATTTTCCTGAACCTAATGTGTGCAGTGTACCCTGTGGGGGAAAATCAGGCAAACAGCGCGCTATTCGGCATCGCCGCCTTTTCTGTCAAACCACCACTGCACGGCAAACAAAACGACGAACGCCGCCCAGAGCAATTGTTGCCACCAGACATCCGCCAGCAATGCCAAGCTGAGGCTGACCAGCATCAGCCCGCCGGTCAGCGGGGTTTGGAACGCGGGCGTGCCGAGTTGCTGCCGTAATTTCACGCCGTTGGTGTGTGCCAGCCAATCGTTGATGCTGAACGCGGCAAGGATCACCGCCAGCCCGAAAATCCACAGTGTGTTGAAAAATACGTTGAGCCAATCAATCGTCATGGTGTATCCGTTTCCGTTTCCGTTTCCGTTTCCGTTCACATTTTACTGTACAACCGACAAAAACAAAAACTCGCCCGAAGAATCGCTTGCAAGGCTGTTGTAAAGTCGCTTGACAAACAAAAATGGTTTAACCGGAATTCAGGGAGGATTTGTAAAATGTCATTGCGAGCAAAGCAATCTCCGTGAGTGTAACCGGAGATTGCTTCGGCGTAAAAAACACGCTTCGCAAAGACCCATTGTCGCATCATTGGTCGGATATTTCGTGTATGCGTTGTCGGATACGGTGGTGTTCGGCGTCAAACCGGGCTTCTTTTTATGATGGCTGTTTGCACTTTCGGCGGGGGTGTCTCCGCAGAGTATCCCCCCGCCGGTGGTTTTGCCAGACGAAAGCAACCATGTATAATAAACGCGCAGTCACAGGGGAAAAAGATGTCGAAGAGAAGCAAGCGCCGCACACGCGCCCAACGCAAAAAGAAACAAACTACGGTTCCCGGATTGGTACAACGCGGCAGGCAAGCCTTTCAACAAGAAAATTATGCTTTGGCGATTGACCTTTGGCAACAGGCGTATGGCAGACCCAACGCCCCCGTTGAGTTAACATCGGCACTGGCGGAGGCATACTTTCGCCGCGCGGTGACCGATGCCGCCGCGCCGATTGTCGATTTAAAACACGCCGCTCAACTCACCCCCACCGACCCGCGTTACCGCTATCATCTGGCGCTGGCATATCACCGCCACGACAACCCGGCAGCGGCTGAATCTCTCTACCGCGACCTGCTGGCGCAAACACCGCCTTTTCTGCGTGCGGCGCTTCCGCTGGCACAACTACTCATCGAACAAAAAAAAGCGCTGTTGAAAGACCCCGTGTGGGCATTGTTGAGCGCCCGCGAGCAAACGCAGTTGCGAGCGGTTGACGCGCTGGTCAAAAAGAAAGCCGCATCGACCATGCGTCAACTGTCGGCGCAACCGCTAGACCCGGTGTGGCGCGGATTGTTGGCGCTGGCGTTGAAAGACCCGGAGACAGCGCGGGAAAACCTGCAATTGGTCGTAGATAGACCTGATGCTCCCACTGCTTGGCGCAGCATTGCCCAGTATTATTTGGGGGTGCTGGATGTAACTGACGAACAACTTGAAACTGCTTTTTCGCACTGGCGCGCGGCGCAAGAAAATGGAATGGCATCGCGGTACTTGGAGCAGAATTTGGCGGATTTGGCATTTCGATTGGCAGTGCAAGCGCAACAAACCGGGCAGCCGCAACGCGCGGCTGAGTTATTGGAACAGATACCCGCGCCGTTAGTTGGACGGCGCTATTATGAATTGTATCGACAGCTTGAGATGGAACTGGCATATCAGGCAGCGCAAAAAGGAAATTGGGCGGAAGCGTTGACTCATTGGCAACACGCCTCAGGCCGGGGCGAGAACAGCCGTACCACCACCTTTAATTTGGCGCTGGCATACCAGCATACCGAAGACTTTCGTGCCGCCGCCGAACACTGGCGTCGTCTTTTACGCCGCCGCCCCCGTAAAGCCGACCACCCCGACGCGCTCTCAAAGAAACAGGTCGCCCGCATCTGGCAGTATATTGCTGACGATTACACCCACAGTGGCGATTATGACGAAGCGATAAAAACCTATAAAAATGCCATAAAATGGGCACCGGACAATATTGATCTGCGCCTAAAATTGGTGCAGGCGTATCAAGAAACAGGACACTGGCAGGCTGCCGAGAATGAAGTGAACCGGGTTCTGGAGAAAAATCCGGATTATGTTCCGGCGTTGGTATTATTGGCAGAAGGTTATCAGAATTATTATTTTCCAACGCAAGCCCGTGATGTTTGGCAACATATTTTAACTTTGGAACCCAAACACCCGGTAGCCCGCCAACAGTTGGCGTATACCTATGAACAGGAAGCGGAGCGGATATCTTTGTGGGGGGGTGCAACCCGCGTCATCGAAATTTATCGCGAAGGGTTGAAACAAGTTCCGGGCAACCCGCGCTTGCTGCTGGCGTTGGGCAGCACATACGCTGAACAAGGCGACCTTGAGCAAGCTCGCCATTACCTGGAACAGGCTTATACAGCCAACCCCACCGACTTGCAAGTATTGCATACCAGTTATCAGATTTGGATAGATTTTGGCGACACAAGTGATTTGGAGCGAATTTTTAACCGCGTGATTGCCATCTCGCCGCCAGTCCCCGGCGCATTTTTCCTTGACCTAACGCAGCAATGTATAGAAATGGAGCGGCTGGATGAAGCGATACGCTTGTTTGAATATGTTGAAAAACACTATCGCACCGATACTCAATTAGCTGTGGGGGTCGCTTTGGGGTATCTGAGCATAGACCGGGAAAAAGAAGCATTGGTTATTTTGCGGCGAATACTGCAAGATGACCCGACCCACGCTGAAGCAAACCTGCACCTGGGTATATTTTATCATCATGAGGGGCAAACCCGGTTGGCACAACGGCATTGGGTAATTGCCGAAAAACGAGCCCGCAAAGAAAACGATCATATATTGTTGTATCGCATAAAAATGGTGACAGATGACTTGTTGTATAACCGGCAAGCAAATCCTCTCCAAATGTTGCTGGAAATATCGCCGGAAGTTCGAGCAGAGCTTGCCAAAAATGCCCCGCCGGAAATTGCCGAAATTTTGCAAAATGCCAGCACAGAGGAACTATTGGCAATGATGGCAATGTTCAACGATGACTATGATGACGACGATGACGACGATGACTTCTTTTTTTAGGATGACGGGAAAACTGATATATGCCTAATTCACAAACTTCGACGGCAACAGCTGAATTTAACCCCGATTTGACCGCCGCCAACCCTTATCAGGTGTTGGGGGTGTCATCGGTGGCTGACCAAGCGACCATCAAACGCGCTTATTTTGCCCTGATTCGACAATATCCCCCCGAAAAAGATGCGGATACGTTTAAAATTATCCGCCGGGCGTATGAACAATTAAAAAGCAGCAGCCGCCGCGCAGAAACCGATAGCCTGTTGCCCAAAAAACCGCCGATATGGACACCGCCCCAACAACTGCCGTTAATTGACACAACCTTTCATCCTGACGATATTTTGTGGGCATTGCGTCATTGGGGCGACGTGGGGCGTACTGATTTTCAAAACGATTTTAAGTCTATCAACCTGTGACCCGCAAAAAAACGTTTCTTGATAAACTGAATACCTTTGTGTTTGGCGCGCCTGTCGCTCCCTCCCCCAAAACCGAATCATCGGCGCTTTCCGAGCTAACCTCCAAATTTGATACCCTGCTGGCATTGCTCACCGCGCAATCCGCCGCCGTTCCCTCTGCCAAAGGCACAGAGAATGTCGATGATTTGACAGCGCAAATACGCAAATTGGCAAAAACGCAATTTAAAAGTAATGCCCTGCAAGAAGCGCAATTGGCGCAGCAACAAGAAACCATTGCCACCCTGCAAAAATCGTTGGAACAACAGACGCAGCAATTGGCGGCACTCACCAAACAGCAGCAACAGACAATTGAAGCAGCGCAACTTGAATTGCTGACCGGCTTGCTGCCCACCTTGGACGGGCTGGATGCCGCGTTTGAAAGCGGACGGCGGCAAGCGTTACATTTGCCTATGCCCGCCGAAACGCGCCGCGCAGTGATCGCCTGGTTGGATGGCATTCGCTTGGCGCGGTTGCGCCTGCTGGATGTGCTGGCAGCGCATCACATTACGCCCATTCCCACGGTGGGACATCCATTTGACCCCCATATTCACATCGCAGTGGCAACAACCCATGCCTCCCACACCCCGGACGGCATCATCGTTACCGAAGACCGGCGGGGCTACACCACCCCGCAGCAGATTCTGCGCTTTGCCGAGGTAGTGGTGGCGCGCGCCCATTAGTTGAAAATGAAGAAAGGATAATTTTATGACCGACCCGATTGTAGGCATTGATTTGGGAACAACCAATTCTGCCGTTGCCATTGTGCAAGATGGTATCCCGCGTATTTTAGATAAAGATGGTCAGCGTATCATCCCGTCGGTGGTGGCGTATGCCCCGGAGACCGGCTGGCTGGTGGGGCAACCCGCCTTAAATCAATATACCCTCAACCCCGAAAATACCATCCGTTCCATCAAGCGTCAAATGGGCAGCGAAACGCGCCTCACGCTGGGAAAATGGGAGCTTTCGCCGCAAGAAATTTCCGCATTCATTCTGCGTGAATTGAAAGCCATTGCCGAAACGCAGTTGGGTCAGCCGGTAAAAAAAGCCGTCATCACCGTTCCCGCCTATTTTTCCAATGCTCAACGGCAGGCAACCAAAGAAGCCGGTGAGATTGCCGGACTGGAAGTGGTGCGCATCATCAATGAACCGACGGCTGCCGCGCTGGCGTATGGATTAAATAATGACGATGATAAAATGGCGCTGGTGTACGATTTGGGAGGCGGCACCTTCGATGTCTCGGTAGTAGAAATGACCGATGGCGTGGTAGAAGTGGTTGCCAGCCACGGCGACACCGCCTTGGGCGGCGATGATTTCGACCGCATTTTAACCGACCATCTGGCAGAAAGCTTTGAAAAACAGCATCATATCTCATTGGCAGATAATCGACTGGCACTGGCGCGGCTTAACCGCGCCGCCGAAGTCGCCAAAATACAATTATCTAATTTTTCCGAAACGCGCGTCAGTGAAGAATATCTGGCGGAAACCGATGGCGTTCCCTACCATTTAGACACCACCCTCACCCGTGATGCGTTTCAAACTATGACCGATGATTTATTGCAGCGCACGGTAGAATCATTGCGTGCCGTCTTTAAAGACGCCGAATTTTCTACCGCCGATTTAAATCGTATTTTGCTGGTGGGCGGGTCAACCCGTATGCCGGCAGTGTGGAATTTGGTGGCGGAATATACCGGGCTGGAACCCGATGCGGAGATTAACCCCGATGAAGTGGTGGCGCTGGGAGCGGCAGTGCAGGCAGCCATCATCGCCGGACAACCCGTGGGGTCAATTTTGGTGGACGTGACCCCCTATTCATTGGGTATCGAAACTGCTGTCACAATGGGAGAGCGCGTCATCCCCGATATTTACAACGTGCTCATCCATCGCAATACCACCATTCCGGTGACCAAAGAACAAATATTTTCAACAATATATCCTCAGCAGACGCAGGTGCATGTTAAAGTGTATCAGGGAGAAGCTCCAATTGCTTCGGACAATATTCTGCTGGGTGATTTTATAATCGAAGATTTACAACCGGAAACACCCGGCGAATTACCCAGCGTAACGGTTCGGTTCGATTTTGATGTTAACGGAATGTTGCACGTGCATGCCACCGACCGCGCCACCGACAAAACAAAAACGGTCAGCGTGCAGGCAACCCAAGCGCGGTTATCGCCGGCACAAATCGCCGAAACACGCCGCCGGCTTGAAGCGCTGGCCGGCGAGGATGAAGGTGAGGCATCAACGGAACCCGCAACACCGACCATTGATGCGGAAACGCAGGCGTTGCTGCATCGCGCCCAAGCGTTGCTGGATGGCGGCTCGCTGGCGGATGCCCAAACCGCGTCGCTGAAAGACATCGTACAAAATATTTCCGCTGCCGTCACACAAACAGACCTGGATAATTTGGCGGAAGCATTGCTGGATATGCTCTTTGAGCTGGAGTAATGAACGTGTGAAAAAATAGGGCTTACGCACGATGCTGTTTTTCTCGGTGCAAAACCAAGCAAAATATGCGTCTATTTTGTAGGGGCGACCCTGGTGGTCGCCCGGTAGAGAGAGGGCAGAGCAATGCTCTACCCCAAATTATTGAGAAGGTACCGCAAGTCCTAAAAAATACCGATTACGGTTAATTGACAAAGGATCGTTATGGGCAGAAGTAAAAAACCAAATCCGGAAACAATGCATGAATTTTTAGAATCCTATGTGGTGGATGAACTTAAACAATTGGGCAAGTTGTTACCCGTTGCAATGCCGACGCGCAAAAACGATATCATTCGCACTATCTATGATTATCTGCGCGACCCGACGAACCTGAAATGGTTGTGGGGGCAACTGGATACGATGCAGCAAGCCGCCATTTCTGAAGTTGTCTATGCCTCGACCGATAGATTTGACCGCCATCAATTTTTTGCCAAATACGGACAAAACCCCAATTGGGGGGCAAAGTTAAACAAATATAGATATGACAATACCCAGCCATCAAAATTACACCTTTTCTTCTATCAAAATCAAATGCCGCGCGACTTAAAAGAAACGCTGCGAACTTTTGTGCCGCCCCCGCGAGCGGCGAATATCCGCGTCACCACAAAACTGCCCGCTAGCGTGCCGCGCACCGAGTATGAATGGAATAACGAAACCGGTCAAAGCCGTAAAATTGCCGTTGAAATTCCTTTGATGGTTGCCAACACCGAGCAAATGGCGTTGCATGATATTCACAGCGTATTGCGGCTCATTAATGCCGGCAAAATTCGCGCCAGCGCCAAAACATATCGGGTAACCAAAGCCGGCGCCAACGCCATCGCCGGGGTGCTGTACGGCGGCGATTTTTATCCCCCGGACACCCTCTTGGAATCGTATGCCGATATTCCGCTTGGTCCCATCAAAGCGTTTGGGTTGCCGTTAATTTTGCAAAGCGGCGGATTGGTTGAATTAGCCGGCACAAAATTGCAGCTCACCGCCGCCGGCAAACGCGCCCTCAATGCGCCCCCGGAAAAAGCCATTCGCACTGTCTGGAAGAAATGGCAAAAAACCAAAATCCTTGATGAATTCAACCGCATTCATACCATCAAAGGGCAAACCGGCAAAGGCGCGCGCTATATGACTGCGGTTGCGTCTCGGCGCAGTGTCATCGTTGAAGCGCTAAAAACGTGTCCAGTCAATAAATGGATTGAATTTGACGAATTTTCTCGGTTTGTGCAAGCCGCCGGCTATACTTTTGAGGTATCACGCGAGTTGTGGTATCTGTATATCGAAGATGCAAATTACGGCAGTTTGGGGTATGATGGATATGGCGGTTGGAATATGGTGCAGGGGCGCTATATGCTGGCGTTTCTATTTGAATACGCCGCCACAATGGGCATCATTGATGTCGCGTATGTACCCCCGATGAGTGCCCGGCAAGATTATGGCGACCAATGGGGCACGGACGATTTGAGCTGTCTGAGCCGCTATGACGGATTGCTCTATTTTCGATTGAACAATCTGGGGCGTTGGGCGCTGGGAATGGCAGACACATATACCCCTTCGCCGGTTGAGACGGAGAAGGCGCTAAAAGTGTTGCCAAATTTGGATGTGGTGGCGGTGGGGCGTGTTTCTCCGGGAGACAAGCTGTTTTTGGAATCTTTCGCGCTGCCCGCAACGGAAAATGTATGGAAGATTGACCGCGCTAAATTGTTGACAGCACTAGAGAACGGGCAGAAAATCGCCGAAATTCAAACGTTTTTAAAGGCAAAATCGGGGGCGGATTTGCCCAATCCGGTAGCAATATTGCTGACGGAAGCCGCCGAACACATCGCCGGTTTGCGCGACAAAGGCGAGGCGTGGCTGATAGAAGCCAAAGATTCCATGCTGGCGCAATTAGTTGCCAACGATGGAAAACTGCGCGCGCTGTGTCTGCTCGCCGGCGACCGCTATATTGTCGTACCCGCAAAAAGCAAAGCCGCGTTCCGGCGCAACTTGCGCAAACTGGGCTACGGAGTTTCCAAGTGAATTATAATCCTGAAAATCCCATCATTGTGCAGGGCGATAAAAGCGTCCTGCTCGAAGTGGATAATCCCCATTACCCCGCCGCCCGCGATATGCTGGCGCGTTTCGCGGAGTTGGAAAAAAGCCCCGAATATGTGCATACCTACCGCATCACCCCGCTGTCGCTGTGGAATGCCGCCTCAACCGGGTTGGATGCCGCAACCATCGTGGATGGCTTGGCGCAGTACAGCAAATATCCGCTGCCGCAAAATGTGCGGGTCGATATTCAGGAATATATTTCGCGCTATGGGCGCGTTAAATTGCTCAAGGAAAATGGCGCCCTCGTTTTAAAGGCGAATGATGCCGCCACCCTGATTGAGTTGAGCCGCCAAAAAACATTGCAGCGCTACATCATCGCCCGGATTGACAGCTATACCCTGCAAATTGACGCCGCCCGGCGCGGGCACATCAAACAGGCGCTGGTCAACATCGGCTACCCCGCCGAGGATTTGGCGGGCTATGTGGATGGCGAACATCTGCCCTTCCAACTGCGCCCGCTCACGCTGGGCGGAAAACCATTCGCCCTGCGCAAATATCAGCAGGCGGCGGGCGATGTTTTTTACGCCGACGGCTCGGCGCGGGGCGGCTCCGGCACTATTGTGCTGCCCTGTGGCGCGGGAAAAACAATTGTCGGGATGGCGGTAATGAACGCATTGCAGTGCAACACGCTCATCCTCACCCCGAACACCGTTTCGGTGCGGCAGTGGATTGATGAACTGCTGGACAAAACCACCCTCACCGCCGAGCAAATCGGCGAATATACCGGGCAGAAGAAAGAAATTAAGCCGGTGACCATTTCCACATATCAAACGATGACCTATCGCAAGCGAGGTACAAAAACCGAAAACGGCACCATTTCGGCGGCACAGTATCCCCATTTTGAACTGTTCGATAAACGCGATTGGGGATTGGTCGTCTATGATGAAGTCCATCTGCTGCCGGCGCCGGTTTTCAGCATCACCGCCGAACTGCAAGCCCGCCGCCGGTTGGGATTGACGGCGACGCTGGTGCGCGAAGACGGGCGCGAAGAAGATGTGTTTTCGCTGATTGGTCCCAAAAAATACGATGTGCCGTGGAAAGATTTGGAGCGGCAGGGCTGGATTGCCACCGCCGATGTGGTCGAAATTCGCGCCCCGCTGCCCGACGATTACCGGCTGCAATATGTGACCACCCCCCCGCGCCAAAAATATCGGGTCGCGGCGGAGAATCCCGCCAAATTCACCGTGCTGGATGAATTGCTAGCGAAACATCCCACCGACCAAATTCTCATCATCGGCATGTATTTAGACCAGTTGCAGGCGGTTGCCGACCACTATGGCTATCCGCTCATCACCGGTAAAACGCCCGTTAAACAGCGCCGCGAAATTTACCGGCAATTTAAAGAAGGTGTTTTCAAGCGGATTATCATCTCAAAAGTGGGAAATTTTGCCATCGACCTGCCCAATGCCAATGTGATGATTCAAATCAGCGGCATGTTTGGCAGCCGGCAAGAAGAAGCACAGCGGCTGGGACGGATTTTGCGCCCCAATGAAGATGGCTCGGCGTGGGCACATTTTTATACCATCGTCTCCCAAGATACCCAAGACCAGGAATTTGGCGCCAATCGCCAACTCTTTTTGACCGAACAGGGTTATCAATATACCATTTTATATGCCGATGAAGTCCCTGATTTTAAACCAATGACCATTGATAGAAAATTATATTGAACTTAGAATCTCTGAGCCGGAAAGATATACGCGACCATTTCAGCTCATCCGCCTTCAACAAAGCGAAAACCTATCGCTATGCGGTGAGCAATCCGGTGCGCCGGGGCAATACGCTACTGGCAGAGGTGCAGGGCACGCAAAATTATCGAGTTGAAACAACTGTAGATAACGGCAGAATTAAGGCGACCTGCACCTGCTCCTATAATTGGACGGGCTATTGCAAACACATCGGCGCGGTGTTGCTGGCATGGATTGATTTTCCGCAACTATTTAAACGGAAACCCCTGCGCAACAAAATCACGCCTGCCGCAACGTTGGAAACCACGCCCGTCAAACTGCCGTCTCCCCATCACCCACCCGTGCCGCCGGTGTGGATGCTGCCCTCACCCGACGATATCGCTGCCGAAAAAGAAGCCATCCATGAGGCGTTGCTGGTATTAAAAGTGCAGGATTTGCGGCGCATTGCCCGCAACGGCGGTTGGAAAATCAAAGGCACGCGCAAGGTTAACATTGTGGCGCAGGTGGCGGAAAAAATCGTTGAACCGGCAGTCATTGCGCATGCATACCACGCCGCCGACGCCCAAACGCAAGCGTTGCTGCGGGCAGTCGCCTTGACACAGGACGACCCCGACCAACGGTCGGATCGTTTTTTTCAGGTCGCCGGAGTGTGGATAAAAAAGCAGGATGAGATCTATCAGGCGGCGCAAAACTGCACCGCCAATACCGGGTTGTGTCTTGCGTCAGGGGGTAACTATAGCTATCGCTCTCTCCAGCTTCGTATTCCAGCGGTCATCCTGCGCCACTTGCCGCCGATGCTGTCGGCGTTGGCGCATCCCGTCAAAGAACCCCGTCAGGGGCAGACGCGGCTGGCGGTTCCCTATGGCGGCGTCAACGCAGCGATTCAGGTGATGTTGTATTTCCGGCAGTTCAGTCCCCCGTTGCGTCCCCCGTTACCCCGTCCCAAACCTGAAGACATGTTTTATCAGCTTAAAGATTGGGATTATCTGCCGGAAGAAATTTTGCGCTGGAACAACGGTATGAAACTAGAGAAGCTGACGGTGCCGGCGCAGCAATATGCCCTGCCCGATGATACGGTCGCGCAGCTATCTCCGTTGGCGGGCGGCGCAGAACGCCTCGATTTTCTGTATCATATTTTGCACGAAGGCGAGCTGCTGCAATCCGGGTCGCCGGTGAAAATCCGGGAGGAACCCTACCGGCGTTTTTTACAAATGTCTGTTGATGAACAACGGGCGTTGCTGGTGCGGTTTTATATGTCCACCAAAGGGTGGAATGAATTATGGGCGATTTTGCGGCATGATGAAAAAATGCAGCTCAAGCGCGAATTCAACGGATACCATATCAAATACCATGAATTCATATCAAAATTGCTGCAATTCCGGCAGTGGGTTTTGCAGGCATTGGCGCACCTGCCGGATGGCGAGTGGATCCCCATGTCGGACATCGACCGGATTTTTCGGAAAATTTGGGCGAATGCGCAGAATGATGATTACACCAGGTATCGGTATGATACGACACCCGCATGGGAGGTTCAATATAAGAGCAAACCGCTCAAGACTGCCAAACACACCAAAGATTGGGACAAATTACAGGGCGACTTCATTCGCCGGGTGTTCACCGCATTGCACTGGCTGGGGATGGCAGACCTCTCCGGAGATGACCGCAACCCCATCCAAACTGTGCGCCTGCTGGGCTTCC
>CAYZQQ010000074.1:0-11850 GCA_964480075.1 uncultured Anaerolineaceae bacterium | reverse complement strand
GGTATCAAAATGTCATTCCGGAAATTTCCGCAGGAAATTATCCGGAATCCATTTTTTGGATTCCCGCTTGCGCGGGAATGACAGTCGTGGCAAGCTACGGGGAATTAAACCCAAGTTGAATTAAAAATTACCTCACATTTTGGACACGCGCGCCACCCGCGAAATTGTTGCCTGTATTAAAATATAACTCACAACCAGCGCAAATACAACATACACCACCCACGGCGAAATAATGGGGATATTCGTGTTGAAAAATCGTTCGATGCTGAAGGCGTAATTGCCCGTTTCCTGCAAAAAGATTGCCGAGGCAATTGCCATACTCAGCGGGTTGATGCTGACGAAAAACAAAATGCCATAGGTCAATATTACGGCGATGAGAAATGGCGGGTTTTTTAACGGGTCGAAAACCGCACCCGCAGAAATCACCCCAACGAGAAACATTAAAAACGGCACGCCCAATAATACCGGTACAATAGCAATATAGTTTATCATATTGGCGATGGTGGTGGTGCGGGCGAAACTCGACACGAATAGCCCCCAACTGCAAAATAACAACGCGGTGAGCAATTGCAACGCCAGCGCCAGCAAAATATCGCCGAAAGCCACGCCGCCAAAAAAATATGCCATGCTCTGAAACGGCAGTGTCGCAAAAATAAGCAGTCCCACAAACACCAAAATGGCGTTCAACTTGCCCATTACAATTGACCGCGCCGGCAGTGCGGTAATTACCAGCAAATCAAAGGTTTGCCGTTCCTTTTCGCTGACGATGGCACCGGCGGTAAACGCGGGACCCACCAGCGTCACCCCAAAAAGCAGCAGCAGGTTTGTGCCGTAAAACACGGCTTTGCCTAAATTTGCGGACGCTTCCAACGCACTCATAAACCCGCCGCTGTAATAATATCTTGACGCGCTGGCATTCTGATATACCGTCATATAAATGGTTGCCATCAACCCGCTGAGCACCAGCAGATATACGCCAAGTATCCAAAATGCCCGTCGCCCGCGCATACGGCTGCGAAACGCACTTATCAGCACCGGATTGTTTTTTAGCCTCTGCCAAAAATTTGCCATTACGATACAATCCCTTCGGTGAGTTGCATAAATACATCTTCCAACGTTTCTGCTTCTTCAGTGAATGAAAGCAGTGGCACATCAGCGCGCACCAATTTGGCGATGAGCGCACTGACCGCCAATTTATCGCCGTCAAAGCGCAGCGAAACTTCCCAATCGCCGTTAATTTGCCGCTGTTCCACCGCCGAAACCGGCGGCACATATGATACAACCGCCAGCGCCGCATCCACATTTTCGCCGATGACGGTAAATTTGATGATGCGCTGCTGTTTTAAGCGCGCCCGAAGTTCATCTAAATTTCCCAGCGCCACCATTTTACCCGCTTCGATGATGCCCACATCGGTGCAGAGTTCATCCACATCCGCCAGAATGTGCGATGAGAAGAAAATTGTTTTCCCCATGCGCTGCAACTCTTTTAGCAATGCTCTAAATTCCACCCGGGCGCGCGGGTCCAGCCCCGCCGCCGGTTCATCCAGCACCAAAATTTGCGGGTCGTGGATTAACGCCCGCGCCAGCCCCAGCCGCTGTTTCATCCCCCGTGACAGCCCGTCCACAAAATCATCCCGCCGGTGTGTCAAATCTACCAGCTCCAGCAAATCGCCAATCAGTGCGGAATGGTCGGCGGGGGGAATGCGATAGCATCCGGCAAAAAATTCCAGATACTCCCATGCGGTCATATCGGTATACAGCCCAAAAAAGTCGGGGACATATCCCAACCGCCGGCGCACGGCAGTTCTGTCGCGCCGCACATCAAACCCATCCACCGTCACCGTGCCGCTATCGGCTTGCAACAGGGTGGTTAAAATGCGAATGGTGGTGGTTTTTCCGGCGCCATTCGGTCCGATAAACCCAAAAATTCCCCCAGCGGTTATTGAAAACGAAATGTCATCCAGCGCGCGGCGGGTTTTAAACGATTTGGTCAGGTTTTCTACGGTGATGATAGCGCTCATTGAACCTCCTCTAAACCCGTTGCCGCCACAATACGCAATTCTGCCTGCTGGTGATTCACCCGGCGATGGCTAACCGACACCCACCCGTCATCGGAAACTGTTTCAAGCCAGCCCGCCATATAAACTGTTTTTCCCAAATATCTTCGCGTTTGTACGGGTGTGGGCGCAAAATTATTATTCCAGAAAATCGCCCGTTCCACCTGATCCTGCACCTGTAATTGTGGGTTATTGGTTTGAGCATACGACACGCCCCACACATTATTACCGTTATATGGCTGTGTATCCAGCAGTTGCATTTTTTGGTCTACGGGCGTTTCGCCGGGGGGCAGCGTTCCCAATTGAACGCCATAATTTCCGGCAAACAGCGCCACATTTGTAAACGTGTGCGGGCTGTAATTGACAATTGTGCCGTGCAACCGGGGTGATTGCGTTCCGCCGTCCAGTGCCAAACGCAAATCAATGGGGTCGGCGGCGGCGCTTCGCTGCGCCACCACGGTAGACATACTGCCGATGTCTGTCCACAGATTGCGCAACTGAGTGCGGCTGCCGTAAAAAATGGTGGTCGGCGCAGACACATTTGTTTTTACGCCTTTAAACCCGCTGCCACCTTCGCTGGGTTGCACCAGCGCCGCATCGTTAAAAGTAATGTCGAAATGATCGCGCACCGGCGCGAATAGTCCCAAATACGCGGTTTCTTCGGTGGCAGATTGATTGTTTTGCTGCCATACCACCGATAATTGCCGCAAGATGGTGGTTGTCCCCCGCGCACGAAACCCGCCCAGATAGCCCACCAGCGTGAACAGCACAATCAGCGCAGGAATGGTGAGCCACGCCCATTCGCGGTGTTTCAATCGCTTAAGCGCCCAGTAGTTCAGCGGCACCAGAAACAAAAAATAGAGGCACAAAAAGCCGGTAAAGATTGTTGGCGAAGGCAACCCTGCGCCTTCAATCGCCGCCAGAAAATCGTTAATGGCGCGCGGGGCATCGTACCCGGCATAATATGGCGGGTGGCTTTCTAACGGGTTTAGCGCCTGCCGCCAAAAATTATCGTTGCCCGCCCAGCCGTCCATTGGCGACAGCGCAAAATCGAGGGCAAAATAAATAATTTGCCCATCTCCCAGCGATTGCCGCACCAAAAACGGCGCATCCTGCTCATATAAATCCACCGTTCCACTGACCGATTGCGGCACAGCGGCAGAGAACGGTCCCGCATTGGGAATGGGGCGTCCACCGTAGTTTTGCAGATTGTCCAGCGACAGAATAGTTTTCAAAACAAACTTTGACGCGGGCAACAGCGACTGCAAACCGCTAACGGTTAACCCGGCATTGGGACCGCCGCCCACCACCAGTTTTCCCCCACCGATAACCCAGTTGGTCAGGGTTTCAAGCTGCGCCGAGGAAAGCGCGCCGGTATCCACATCGTTAAAAATAAGGGCATCAAATGCCGCCAGACTGCCCGATTGTGCCGGAATATTCCGCACCGACAGATGTGCCACCGACACCGGATTGCCGGTATTGCTTTGCAATCCGGCTAAAAAATTTAGCACATCTCGATTATCGCCCACAATGCCCACCAAAAAATCGAAGGGAGCGAGAACGCGGGGATTGAGTGTTTTGTGGAAAAGGGTTGCCCCGTCATCAGTCACAAATTCCACTGTATATTCACCGCGATATGGCGTCAAAAGGGTGATTGTTTTTTGCGATTGCGCGGGCAAATTTAAACTGACGGCGTAAGTTTCGCCGGGATAGTTGGCACGGGCGCGAACTTCGCCGGCGATGGCAGCGCCGGTATTTTCGGCGTGTACGGTGATGGGCATCCATACATTTTGTTTGGCATACCCGTCAAATCCCGCATCCACCAAGAGAGTCAGTCCGGGAGACTGCGCCCGCGTCGAAACCATCGGCAGCAGCAGTAGCGCCAACAAAACCGGCAGCAGTTTTTTCGTCATAAATCACCTGTGGGGTGTTTGTGGTTCAAGGTTCAAAGTTCAATGTTTCAACGTTGCAGGGTAACACTTTCTCTCATCTCATTTTTCATTATTCACTAATTACATTTCTTCTCGATAGCGCAAACCGTAATCTTTACGGGCTTGGATAACCGCCCGCCGCAGAATTTCATGCACATCTTTGGGATTTTGCACGTTCCGCAGAATCACCTCTGGGTTGCTGGGGTCGTGGCTGCGGATGAAAATATCGCCCAGATTCATCGCTCGCTCGGCGATAGATTGTTTAAAATCCACATCCTGCACGCGCACCAGTTCCGTGTCTTCATAATTTTTGCCGATAAGTCCCTGAATGATACGCACCCGCTGATTGGTGACGATGTAATTTGTCACCAACGAGAGGAACGGTCGCCCCTCCCACAGAATTTTTTCTTCGCCCGTACCTTTGACGGTATCCGGCAAAATTATATTTGTCCCCCCGGAACGCGCATCGGCATTGAGCGCCTCCATCTGCGCATCCACTTCTGTGAGTGATGCATCCACCACCAGCACCACCAGTTTATCCATATCAGCCCGGTCAATCGCCGACACATCAATGCCACTGTTGGTAATTTCGCGCCAAACCTTTGCCGTTACCGCCGAACGTACTTCATTGATAGACATAGCTCCTCCTGTTTTAAAGTGGCAATCAGCCTTCAACGGTCAGCGTTCAATCGCGCTGATTGCTGAACAATACAGGTATTATATCGTCACCATGCAAAATTATACAACCTTCATCCTTAATTTAAACGGCAATTTCGTCAATTGTGGGAAAAGTGTCGGAAAAATGTTGCTAAACGGGTGCAAATTTGCGCAAAATGCGCTATACTGATGGTAGGTTGATTCTAGCGAAAGGAACCCAATATGACGACTGAGCCAATCTCGGATGGATTTGATTTTCCGGTTGGACCTCGTGACCCCGATGCGGATGTCTGGAAGTTTTACAAAGTGGACGCCACGCTCGCCGACCCCAACTATTTTAAAATTTTCCACGCATGGCACACCGGCGAGGACTGGAACGGGCGCGGCGGCGGCGACACCGACCTCGGCGACCCGGTGTATGCTGCATCCAACGGACGGGTACTCGATTTTGGCTATTTTACGCCCAGTTGGGGAAATCTTATTTTGCTGGAACACACGCTCCCCGATGACTCGCCGGTGTGGACCCTGTATGCCCATCTGGACAAAATTCTGGTGGATGCGCAGGGGCAGTCTGTCAGTCGCGGCGAGCAAATCGGCACCATTGGCAAAGGGCAACGCACCCCCAAAAAACCACGCGGGCGATGGATTGCCCATCTGCACTTCGAGATTCGGCGCAAATTGCTGCCCATCGATAATTGGCTGCCGATGGTACACCATAAAATGCAGGTGCTGGCTCACTACTATCATCCCACCGCATTTATCAACCAGAATCGCCCGCCCGTGTTCGCCGAGCGATACAATTTACTCAATCGCCCACAAGTAATGGTGGATGCGCCCAAAACCGACAAAACAGCAGGCACGTTCCGCAAAGCGCGGGTAGATTACTGGTTTAGCGCGCCATACGGCTATCAGGGAACAATGCTGTGGACATACGCCGCCGCCAAAACTGAAAGCAACTGGGTAGAGTGGCGCCCAAATCTGCCATCAGCGGGATTATGGGCAGTGTGGGCATTCATTCCCGACCATCACGCCACCACTGCCAACGCCCGCTATCGCATTTTGCACGCCAAGGGTCGCGAAGAAATTTCTGTGAACCAGAGTGAGCATCAAAATGAATGGGTGAAGCTGGGTGACTTCCCGTTTATTCCCAAACGGGGATATGTGCGGCTGAGCGATTTGACCGGAGAGCACACCCGCCAGCGAATGGTCGCTTTTGATGCCATCCGCTGGATAAAAATGGGTGACCCGCTAGAAGAATCAACCCCGTCACCCACGCAACTCCGGCTGCCGGATGACATTATCGACCGCGAGCGGAACATTCCCAAAGAGCCGTATGTTTGATGTCGAAATTTTTTAACCATTGTGTGACAAACAACCATAAACCGTGCTATAATAAAATCAATACAGTCTCAGTAGCATAAATTGGAGAATATTTATGGAAACAACAGCATTTCTCAAACAGGTGGAGATGTTCAATGGGCTATCGGATGGCTCATTAAATATGATAACCGCTCTCTGCCATACCCAAACTTTCGCTCCCGGTGAGGTGATTATCGCCCGTGATGACCCCTCGGATGCATTCTATCTCATTGAAGATGGCACAGTAGAGGTGTTCACCGCACCAGAAACAGAAGCAACCAAAGATGCGGTCATCGTTTCGCTGGGTACCGGACAGAGTTTCGGGGAGATGGGATTGGTTGACCAAGGGGCGCGTTCTGCCACCGTAAAAGCAGCCACGTCCGTCACCGTGAAAAAAATTACTTGTGATGCGTTTTTGCAACTTTGCGAAGATGATCCGTATGTCGGTTTTAAAGTGATGCATAATATTGCCGCAGATTTGTCATTTAAGCTGCGCTATCGTAATTTAATATAATGGGGGTGGCTATGATGACCATGTATAAAGTCAGTATCGTTGTGCCCGGACGGCGTGATGTGGGTGGTATTCAAAATATGAATCAAGAACCTCAACCGGGAGACATCGTTAAACTGGGTACCGAAAAATACGAAATTATTGAAGTGGCAGAACTAATGCCTCCCCGCGGCGATTTCGCCTTTTTGCACGCCACCTGCAAACCGGCAAAAAATTAGTTCCTCGTTCAAAAGTCAAGGTTTAACGTTTCATTCAGCGAATGCGGCACACCGATTTCGCAAACCCTCGAAGTTGAAACGTTGAACCTTGAGCACGTTCCCCCCAAAAAAGGAGAATAGTCTATGCGGATCCTCCGTTCCCCGTACCCGTCCACGTTTTCCATCGTGGCACTCGACCCCATCACCGGCGAGCTTGGCATTGCCGTGCAATCGAAATTTCTGGCGGTGGGCAGCGCCGTGCCGTGGGCAAAAGCCGGAATCGGCGCGATAGCGACCCAATCTTATGCCAACACCGCCTACGGTCCCGACGGGCTGGCACTGCTGGCGCAAGGATTCTCCGCGCAGGAAACCATCGAAAAGCTCACCGCCGCCGACCCCGGACGCGAACAGCGACAAGTGGGCATTGTTTCGGCGCGGGGGGATGCCGCCACTTTCACCGGCGCGGAATGCCACGCATGGGCGGGCGGGCGCACCGGCGAGCATTATGCGGCACAGGGAAATATTTTGGTCAGCCAGGCCACCGTCGATGCGCTGGCAGATACCTTCGAGCAAACCTCCGGCGCGCTGGCGGAACGTCTGCTGGTGGCGCTGGCGGCAGGACAGGCCGCCGGCGGCGACAAACGCGGACAGCAATCGGCGGCGTTGCGGGTGGTGAAAGAAAAAGGTGGCTATGGCGGCTTCAATGATATTTTGATTGACCTGCGGGTGGACGACCATCCCGCGCCGATTGAAGAATTGCACCGGCTGTACGTCCTGCACCTGCTCTATTTTGAAAAAAGCGCCGACCGCGACCTCATCCCCATCACGGCGGATGTGGCACGCGAACTGCAAACCGTGCTGGCAAACATCGGGCTGTATCGCGGCGACATTTCGGGCGAGTATGATGATGCCACCCGCGCCGCGCTGTGGGATTTCTGCGGCATCGAAAATCTGGAGGAACGCTGGTGCGACGATGCGCGCATCGACCCGGAAGTGTTGCGCTTTGTCAGAAACAAAATGGAGGGATAGAGATGTTAGCTTTTCTGAAATCGTATGGCTGCATCAAAACCAATATCATCGTTTCAGGAACTATAGCGCTATTTTCCGTCACCCTGACCTCACTGGCGCTTTGGGTCTTTCAAGGCTACATCGACGTTTTGGGCATCTACATTTCCATTTTTGCGCCGCTCATTATTTTTCCTCTGCCTGCCCATTTATTTTTCAAAAAAGTTTTGAAACTTGATGCGGCTGAGCAAGCATTGAGAGAGAAAAATCTCGCGCTTGAGCAAGCCCTGTCGCAGGTAAAACAATTGAGCGGCTTATTGCCCATTTGTGCCAACTGCAAAAAAATCCGCGATGACGACAATTATTGGCAAGAAGTGGATGTTTACATCAAAAAACATTCCAACGCTGATTTTTCACACAGCCTTTGCCCCGATTGTGTCCAAGAATTGTACGGCGAATATTATGAATAGTAAATAAAAATTTGGACACCATAAGAACATTCAGTAAATACTATTTCTAAACGGAGCCAATTTATGCCTTTTCAAAGCCCTTTAAGCAATTTGAGTGATGTTTTGATGCAAATAAAAAATTCAGCAAGTCAATATCGCACGACCTTGACGAAAAATGAAGCCGCAACCCGAGCTGTTTTGGTTGATCCTATCCTTCGAGCACTTGGCTGGGACATTGCAAACACAAATATGGTGGAAGTGGAAAAAACGCACAATAATGTTCGAGCAGATTACGCACTATATGACACAAATCAACTTCCAAAAATTATTGTCGAAGCAAAATCACTAGGAAGCAATCTCTCAAAGTCAACCGTGGTAATGAGTCTTGTGAATTATGCATTCAATTTTAAACTAAACGATGTGTTCCTGACAGATGGTCTTATGTGGCATCATTTTAACGAGTTCACACCCGGGAAATTACAACCTACAAAAATACTGGATATTGCAAACGATGATCCAGTATTAATTGCAGCATACTTAGTTCAACACATTGATGCAGCAAAGTTTTGGCCAATCGAAGAAACTATTGATGTTTTGGCACAACGTATTGATCAGTTAGAAAGTACCGTTCAAACACTTTCCAAAAAATTCGCTGTGTTTCAACAACCTAGTTTTAATCCAAATAAAAAACAGATTCTTCACACTGCTCCTGCTTCTCCACCTGCTACAATGAAAAAACATAATTTTATTGATTTAGATAAATTAGATAGTATTGCAGGAAAAAAGCCATCACTATTTAGACTTCCTGACGGAAATATTTTAGATGTTCGAGCTTGGAAAGATATTTTACGAGAAAGCTGTAAATTCGCATTGGAAAATAACCCTGACATACCAATTCCTTTTTCAGATCATCGTGGGAAAAAAATATCCCTCTTCAATACTTTCGCTCCAGCAAAAGGAATTTCTTACATCACAGAAGAATATAATGGCAAGACTATTTACATCTACGTAAATTATGATTCCGTAAACTGTGTGGAAAATTCTCTGCACGTTTTGAAAAATGTTCTAAATTCAGTAATGAAAATATCGCCTGCTGTGGTACTTCGGAAATAACATCACGTGTCACGCCTCACCCCATCATCCCCCCGCGTAAATAGCGAGGACAATTTGCGGGGTGATGTGCGCTTCCACAAACGCGGCGAGCAGCAACATCGGCAGCACGACGAACACGAAGATTTTGGCGAAATCCGCCAGCGCGAGCAAAAATCCCTGCCCCACATCCAGCCCTTCCGGCGGGGAGACGAACGCCGCGCCGATGCGCAGCGCGAACCCCGTGCCGATGATGGCGGCGGGCAGTTCCAAAATGCCGTGCGGCAGAATGAACGCCCCTAAAAATACCCACGGGTTGAACCCCAGCATGGCGACAGCCCCCGCGAAATACCCCACCAGCGCCATCGGCGCCATCAGCAAAATCATCGGTATCACCCCAAACGAGAAAATTCCCAATAGCGACGACCCAAAAATAACGATGGCATTATGCCGAAAAATGCCCCACGTGCTGAAAGTGGGCAGAAAACTGACCATCTGCACATCGTCAAAAGCGTCGGCGGGCAGGCTGGACAAATCGACACTCCCCGGTGGCAGGGGGAAAACGGGCGCAAATGTCGAACCCGCGATGCCGCCCGCTATCATCAACCCGGCAACCATGGCGATGGGCAGCCGATGTTTGCGCAGCAATACCGGCATATCGTGCGACACCATCCGCCACAGGTTAAAACGCGGACGCGCCCCGTGGCGAACCGTGGCGCGTTCCGGCGGGCACAGGAAATATCCGGCAAAATCACGGGCGATGGATTTCAGATTCAGCGCATCCATTTCCTTCCCCAAAATTTCTTCGCGGTTGAAAATTCGCACCCCCATGCGCACCAAAATCAAATCAACCACCAGCATCGCCAAAATGATGAGCCACAGCACCAAATATTCGCCCCAAAAGAGGAGCACGCTTTCGGCTTGCAGCAGCAACGCCATCGGGATGATGATGAAACTGGCGAGCAAATTGGCGGCGCGGGTGCTGGTGGTTTGGCTGGAAACAACTACCGCGCCCGACACCATCACCAGCCCTTCGGCGGTGGTGAGCAGAAACATCTGTATAGCGAGCCAGAAATCGGGGCCGTAATTGATGGACAATTTCAGCCCGATGAGATAGACGGCGATGCCGAGATAGCTGGCGGTGAGCGGCACAATCAGCGCGGCGAGCATTTTGCCGATATACAATTCCAAATCGGTGACGGGCATAGACAGCAGCGGCTCGATGCTGTTGCGCTCTTTTTCGCCGACAAAGGTTTCCAGCGCAATCACCAGCGAAAACGAGATGGGGAAAAAGCCAACCACCATCAGCAAAAAAGGAATGAGCCGCTCGCCGACAATGGCGGCATCGTATTGTGCCACCCAGTTGGTAGCCAATTGCGCGGTGAAATTCATCAGGCCGGGAAAAATCAGCGTGAGGATGAAAATGGGGGTCATAATACGCCAATCGCGGAAGGAATCGCGGATTTCGCGGCGGGTGATGACCAGCGCATTCCCCAGCGAACTGCGCTCAACACGGGGGAGGGTTAAGGTGGAATTTGTCATTTTTCGTCCTTTTACCCCCTCCCGTCCCCTGCGGGGACTCCCCTCCCCCTTAAAGGGGGAGGGATAGGGAGAGGGTTTTCTCATTCTCCCCCCACAATCTGCAGGTACACATCTTCCAAGCTGCGTGGCACTTCACTGAGGGTGATGACCGGCGTGCGCCGCGCCGCCAGCATTTCCAGCACACGGGGATTATCCTGCGCCGGATGCGGAGCAGTATAGCGTAGCCAGTTCTCGCCGTGTGCCACAATTTCAACTAATTTTGTCAGATGGTCTATCTGCCCGTTCAGGTTTTCCGCGAGCCGGAGTTCCATCACCGCGTGGCCGAGCAGTTGACGTTTGAGTTCTGCCGGATTGCCTGCGGCGATAATTTCGCCGCGCCGGATGATGGCGATGCGGTCGGCGAGCAGTTCCGCTTCCGCGAGATTGTGCGTGCAGATGATGATGGTGCGATTTTCGCGGCGCAGGTCGAGAATCGAATCGCGCACCAGTTTGGCAGATTGGGGATCCATGTTGCTGGTCGGTTCATCCAAGAACAACACCTGCGGGTCGTGGAGCATGGCGCGAACGAGCGTGAGTTTCTGTTTCATCCCTTTGGAATATTCGCCGAGGCGTTTGCCGCGTGCGTCCCACAATTCAAACTGCTTCAAAAGTTTCTCTGCCCGTTCCCGCCGAATCTGTTTCGGCAAGCCCTGCATTTCGCCGAAAAAGTCAAGGTATTCTTCGCCTTTCATGCGGGTGTACAGCCCCGGAAATTCGGTGAGCAGCCCGATGACGCGCCGCACCTCGCGCGGTTGGCGCACGGTGTCAAACCCGGCGACGGTGGCGCGTCCGCCGCTGGGGCGCAAAATCGAACCGAGCATGCGGATGGTGGTCGTTTTTCCCGCACCGTTCGGTCCCAGTAGCGCCAGCACTTCGCCGCGCGGCACATCCAGATTAATGCCGTTCACGGCGGTGAAATCGTCAAATTGTTTGGTCAGGTTTTCTGCGTGAATCATAGGTTCGTCATTCGTCATTCGTCATTCGTCATTCGTCATTCGTCATTCGTCATTCGTC
>CAYZQQ010000073.1:0-11851 GCA_964480075.1 uncultured Anaerolineaceae bacterium | reverse complement strand
CGAAAAACATGCCCGGCTGGCGAAAATTCTCTCGGCAAAAGAAATTGACGCATTGGCAAATCTACTGTACGCGCCCGGCATCAGCGTTGCGCCCGAAGCGCTGGCGGCGGTTGGCGTGGGGGGGGTACACGCGATGCACGACCCCACCGAAGGCGGCGTCGCCACCGGATTGCACGAGTTGGCACACGCCGCCAATATCGGGTTGGAAATTTTTGCTGATGCCCTGCCGTACCATCCCCGCTGCGCCGAAATTTGTTCGCTGCTAAAGCTCCATCCGCTGGGATTGATTGCCTCCGGGTCGCTATTGCTGGCAACTGCCTCCGCTCGCACGTCGAATATCAGTGCGGCGCTACAGAAAATCGGGGTGCGAACAACGCGCATCGGCATTGCCACCGCGCCATCGGCGGGGGTGACGCTTTCTCACCTCGATGGTCGCCGCGAACCGCTGCCGATTTTTGCCCGTGATGAAATCACCAAACTTTTTGAGTAGATACCCTTATGATACTTGATGTATTCTTTCGGCTGCTGGCGGGGCATCTGGTGGGAGATTTCGTGCTTCAGCCGCTATGGTTGGCAATTGCCAAAAGGCGGGGCTGGCGAGGGTTGCTCATCCACGTGACCGTGGTCACGGTGACGACCGCCACAATTGTTGCCGGAAAAATGCCCCATTGGTTCGGCTGGATGGTGACGCTGTTTGGTATACACCTGTTTATTGACCAGTTTCGCACTTTCGTGTTCACAAACAACAGTAAAGGGCGCGGCGTGTTGCTACTCATTGCCGACCAACTTGTGCATGTGGGGTCGCTGGTACTCATCAGCGGATGGGCAACCGGCGAGCCGATGTCAGCGCTGAGTGCCATATTCACCGCGCCACCGATACTTTCCAATTATCAATTTTTTGCGTTTTCGCTGGTGGTGGTTACGTTTTGGGTTGCACCGATTTTTGAAATCGAGACTATTGTCGCCATCGCATCGTTTCGGGGAAACGCCAATAAAGGCGTTGCACCCATTTTGCTATCTGACCGGCTGATGGGCGGCACGGAACGCACTCTGGCGCTGGTGGCAATTGCCACCGGATATTGGCTGTTCGCTCCGCTGCTGTTTGTGCCGCGCTGGCTGTGGTTGCGTAAAAACCCGGCTCTGCAAAAATGGCATCTCGCGGCGAAAATGGGGGTTAGCGTGAGCATTACCCTGTTGATGGGGCTGCTGCTGACGCAAGTGCATTTTTTTTGAATGCTAACGCACATTGAGCACAGAACGTAATCCTTTCCGCAGAGATTGTATATTGTGCAGTGTCCGTCCTGTGTCAAACAACAATATTTGTGCAGCAGAAGCCGGGCTGGCGTGCATTCCGCTGGCAACGCGCAGGTGTCGCCGCGCCACAACTTTCGCCCCTTTTTTTACAGGAATGTGTCCCGCGACCAAAAATTGCTGCGGCACAAATTGGTGAGAAAGTTTTACCAGCAGTGCGTTCAAAAAAACACCATAATCGCTTGTACCGTATTCTTTTTCGCAGCGGGTAAACAGCACATCCCACAGCAACTCAAAATCGGGGTCTGAGGTGGCATATACCCCCCGGAGCAAATCATTGTATCGCGGGTCATCCGCGCCGGAAACTGCCAGATAACGTTCAGCCTGCGTCTCGTATGGGATACCGGAAAATTTGGCGTACCCCTCACGCAAGCGCGCCATATCCTTTGACTGCAACAGCTCATCAACCCGATTAAAAACCGCTTGATGGTCAAACGAAAAAATTCGCATGTAATTCTCATCCACGCTTAAGACGGATGCCGCGCCTGCGTGCGTGATGGATACGCCCGCTTTGGTTCGCACAAAAAACGGCAGCTGCATAAATAGGGATAGCACACTCCGGCGATAATCGCCCAGCGCCGCTTCAAAATTTGGAGTAAAGGCGTGACTATTTTGGGATAGTGGCACATGGTAAATATGTACCATTTCGTGATTGCCCAGCAAATATATCACTATACCGGGATAAGTTTCTTGCAATTGCAAAACATCCAGCACAATTTGCAGCGAATGGTCGGGCGCGTCATTTTGCCGGCGGTGGATTAAATCGCCGGTAAAGATGAGATATTGTATATCGCCCTCAGCGTGTCGCCGAATAAACCAATCTCGATACCGTTGATACAGTTCCCAATCGCCGTGCAAATCGGTTACCACCATTGCCACTCCCTCGGTGAGGGTGACAATTCGTTGCCATTCTTTCATAAAACCTCATTCACAAAAACAGTTATACTGTATTGCGCCATAAATGAACATTAGACATCTTACAAAAGTGGTAAATTGAATTTTCGGTGGCGTTGGTAGGGGCAAACCTGTGTGTTCGCCCCCCGCAGGGCAGACACACAGGTCTGCCCTTACGCCTCAAATGATACTTTATGCCACGGATGAGTATATTCCATCGTCTTTATGATAACCATTGTTACGGTAAATAGCAACCTCGCCACGCCAAGTTATAATAAATTTGACGTTTGGGCTGAATCAAGTATGATTGATATGGAAAGTGTGCAGCAAGTAATAAAACCGCCGAAGGTGATGTGATTATGGCGACATATCAAATTTTATATTGGAACCACCTGCCAATGCGAATTCGAGCCAGCGATATTAACGGGCAAAGATCCGCCGAACTTTCACCGCGGTTTTTAGAGGCGATGAACAAAGCCTCGAAAATGCAGGGCATTGAAGGGACGGTAATGTTCCGCTGGAGTGCGCCGAAAGAGCGTGAAGGTTCGGTGGACGAGGTGTTGGAACAAATCATCAAAGAATTGGACGAGGAATTTCCCGATGAAATTCCACTAACACCCCCTGACTCCGAAAATCAGACGGCATAGATTTTCGGTCATAATATCCGGCAACGCTGTTGAGTTTCACAGCGTTGTTTTATTGAAAAATCAAGGATTAACCTTATGACACGTTATATTTTTTGTACCGGCGGTGTGGTTTCATCATTGGGGAAAGGTGTTGCCGCGGCATCCATCGGGCGGATATTAAAAAGCCGGGGTATTTCAGTGATGGCGCAAAAGCTCGACCCGTACATCAATGTTGACCCCGGCACGATGAGTCCCTACGAGCACGGCGAAGTGTTTGTGCTGGAAGACGGCGCAGAAACCGACCTCGATTTGGGCGCATACGAACGGTTCATCGACGAAAACCTGTATCGCTCCAGCAATCTCACCACCGGACAGGTTTATTCGGAAGTGATTGCCCGCGAGCGGCGCGGCGATTATCTGGGCAAAACGATTCAGGTTATTCCCCATGTGACCAATATGATAAAAGCGGGCATCCGCCGGGTGGCAAAAGAAAGCAACGCCGATGTGGTCATCGTGGAAATCGGCGGCACGGTAGGCGATATTGAGAGCCTGCCGTTTTTGGAAGCCATCCGCCAAATGCGAAAAGAAGAGGGGCGCAACCACACTTTTTACATTCACGTTACCCTGCTGCCCCATCTGGGAACCACCGGCGAGCTAAAAACCAAGCCCACCCAACACAGCGTCCGCGAACTGCGCGGCATCGGTATTCAACCCGACGCGATTTTTTGCCGCTCTGATTTCCCCATTTCCGAAGATATTCGTGACAAAATTGCACTCTTTGGTGATGTGGACAAAGAAGCCATTGTGGCGCTCACCACCGCCGACACGATTTATGAAGTGCCGCTGATGCTGGAAGAAGCCGGTTTTGGCGATTATCTCATCCAAACGCTCGATTTATTGCCGGGAAAACCTGATTTGAAGGAATGGCGCAAACTTGTCGCTGAAATTCGGCGGGAAAAACCGACCATCAATGTGGCAATCGTCGGCAAATATGTGGAGTTGAAAGATGCCTACATGAGCGTGTACGAAGCCTTGCATCACGCCACCATTCATCAAAATAGAGATGTACGCATCACGTGGATAAACTCTGAGGATTTGGAACACGGGCGCGATATTGACAAATTGGCAACCGTTGACGGCATTGTGGTGCCGGGTGGCTTCGGCTATCGGGGCATTGAAGGGAAAATCATCGCTGCGAAATATGCCCGCGAAAATAACGTGCCGTATTTGGGCTTGTGTTTGGGAATGCAAGTGATGGTCATCGAGCTGGCACGCCATCATTTTAACAGCGAGGCACCCAATTCCACCGAATTTGACGCTAAAACGCCGTATCCGGTGATTGATTTAATGCTCGACCAGCGCAATTTGGAAGATATGGGCGGCACGATGCGGCTCGGGACATATCCGTGCCAATTGACGCCGGGCAGCAAAGTAAAAGCGCTTTACAATGCCGACATTATCAACGAACGTCACCGCCACCGATGGGAGTTTAATAACGATTACCGCGATGCGTTGGCGCAAGCGGGGTTGGTGTACAGCGGCATTTCACCGGATGGGCAATTGGTAGAAATTGCGGAACTTGCCGCCCATCCGTTTATGGTGGGGAGTCAATTTCATCCTGAATTTAAAAGCCGCCCCAACCGCCCGCATCCATTGTTCACTGGATTCATCGCTGCCGTAAAAACGCGAGCAGAGCTATCCATCAATGCCCAATAATTTGCTCGAAACGGTAAATCGGGTATAATTTACGCCGTAATTGCCACCCTAGCTCAGTTGGTAGAGCAGCTCACTCGTAATGAGCAGGTCGTCGGTTCGAATCCGACGGGTGGCTTTTTTTATTCTTCCTCAGCCGCATACCCGAAAGATGACAAGGTCCATTTTTCGATTAAATCAGAAATGCGGCGACTGTCACCAGCGCAAACACAATGGAATATGCCAGTTCCACCAATCCAAGCCGCTTTAAATTGAGTGAACGACGGTCTTGCCACTGCCACGCGCCAACCCACACTTTTACAAATACCGGCAAAAATGCCCATGGAAGAAAATGTGGCGCAATGGACAGCATCGTCAACGCGATGGCAACGGCTAGCGCCAATGTATGGTACGTTAAACAGGGTGCCGCTACACGCAACCGAACAGCTATCTCCGGTGGCGGCGATAGTTTTGGTTGCTGGCGCACCTTCAGTTTGACATAAAATACCGTGCCCCCAAAGTATAGCGCATTGATGAGCCATAAAGCCCATCCGATTCTATCCAATCGCCCGGTAGCGACGTAATATGCCATCGGTGCACCCATCGCCAGCCCGATAATGCCCGATAATTCTCCCGGCAGTGACATCTCTTTCCGCCGTGAAACAAGCCACAGGTGGTACACCACCAACACGACGCCAAAAGCGCCTATCGGCACAAGCCACCAATAATGGTATTCCACAATTAGCGTTGTCCCCGCCAGCAACGCCACCGCGCCATATATAATTGTCCACCGCCACAGAACACTTTGCGCCGGTGAGGGACGTTTGCGCGTTTTTACCAGCGTTGCCAGCGGAGAGCGCATTAAATAAAATCCAAGTGCCGCTGCCAGCAAAATCCACAGTGGCATACGCCACGTTTGTGCCACTGCCGTGCCAATTGCCAACGGAACAATCAGCATAACCCACGAACCATGTTCTTTTGGCACCGGAATATTCTGCATTACAGACAATTGCCACGTTCTCTATTCTTCGGGAACTCCCGAAAGGTCTTCTGCGCCTGCTAATTTGTCGGCAAGACGCTCGGGATGATGGATCAGGATGGGCAGGCACTGGGTACAAATCCATTGTGCTTTTCCGGCGTAACTCAGATTTACCAGCGGAAAATCGGCTTCGGACCTGCCACAATTTAAACATTGATGTATTTCAGACATAAAACTTTCTCCTATGATATAGTTTTGGTGCAAAGATTGATTTTACTGCAATCATCGTTTCAGTATACGGCAACAAAATAAATTTTTCTGTAACAAAAATCACACGCTTGCCATGCAAAAGCTGATGTGCTGTTATGTGGCAGGCGTTGACACTGGTATGTGGTGGCATTTCTGAAATTTTACGGTGAGATAGCGGTGAGGGGTACGGGGTCATCAAAATTGTGGAGTGGCGGTTGTGTTAAAATCCGGAAGACAACCGGTAGACAAAAACCGCGTTCTACATTAATATAACGCAGAACGCGGTTCGAATCGGCGGAGTGCCCCCAACGGGATTCGAACCCGTGTCACAGCCTTGAAAGGGCTGTGTCCTAGGCCTCTAGACGATGGGGACTCCCTCTCAACAACGAGCTGGATTTTACCATCACCCATAGGATTTGGCAAACCCCACTACTACCTTTTCCCTAATTTTTCCAGTACTCGTCGCGTAATTTCGGCGACAAGTGTTTCATCCACACCCTGTTTTGCCACCGGAAGTGAGGCGGTGAACGTAACCGGACACGCCTTACCGCGCGGATGCTGTGCACCGCATATCTCACAAAATTCTGTCAGCTCCCCGCTATGGGTCAATCCCAAATTATCGCGCTGTACCAACAGTTTTTCTACCTGATGCGCCGGCAGCGATTCGCCACCGCCCATCAGATGCACCATAAATGTGATACGCGCCATCTGCTCAATTGTTTCGGTGCGATGGAAGGCTTGCAGCGGGGTATTGCCCACCGCCAGCGAACCGTGGCGTTGTAAAATGATGCCGTCGTGATTTTTGATGGCGTGCCGAATAGCCGTAGCGTTTTCATCGCTGGACGGGGTGGAATACGGCATCATTTTCAGCAATCCCAATGTCACAATCACTTCGGGCAGCATACATTCCGTCAGCGAGACATTGGCGATGCTCAACGCCACCGCCGTGGGAGGATGCGCATGGACAACGGCGCGCACATCGGGGCGATTTCTGTAAACTTCCAAATGCATTGCCATTTCTGAGGTGGGGCGCAGGTGTTTATTGATGGCATTCGGCGTATCCACCCGATTGCCATTCATATCGATAATGAGCAGTTCTTCTTGCCGCATCATGCCTTTGCACAAGCCGCTGGGGGTGCAGAGAATATGGGTGTCGTCGAGTTTTGCGGATATATTGCCATCGTTGCTAACGATGAATTCTTTGCGATAGAGTAATTCACCCACCCGAATAATTTCGGTGCGCAGCGTGGTTTCTTGCACAACAGAGTATGTCATTCCATTCAATCTTTCAGCAATTTTGCCGCCAATTGCGCAATGGCAGTGGTAGCATCGGCTTTAGGGTGAGTGATGGCTATCGGAAGTCCATTATGCACCGCCGACGACATCTGCGGAACGAAGGGAATTTCGGCGTACAGGGTGGCACGCAATGTTTTTTCAACACTTGCCCGTTTTAACATGGGCGCGGCAACATTCACATTAAGTACAGGATGAATATTTTCCGGCAGCACGGATGCTTTCGGTAACGTTTTCATCGCCACTGCCGCCGATTGCAATGCGGGTAAATCGGGGGCGCACACCAGCACAATATGGTCAAAAAGAGGTAATGCCGCCAAAACATCCACAGTGAGCAGCGCGGGCAGGTCGAATATGCTATACTGAAATTGGGTTTTCAATTGCAACAGGACATTCGCCAGCCCGTGGTTCATCTTGGCAGATGTATATTTCAATGGCGAAGCCAGTAGCTGAATGCCGGTCGGTTTATGCAGGATGGCATAGGTATCAATCAGTTTATCTGAAAGAGGGCGCGAGTCTTGCTGCAAATCTATCAGCGATTTTGGAGGACGCATCCCCAGCATCAAGCCGGCGTGTCCGGCGAGCGGGTGCGCATCGACGAGCGCAATGGGAACCTTTCGGCTCAATCCCACCACTGCCGCGACATTCACGGCGAGGGTAGACACACCCACCCCACCCCGCAGGCTAAAAAAGCCAATTGTTTTACCATTATCAGATTTTCCGGCAATCCTACTTTTCTCTAGCAGGTCATTAACTTTGCCAATAATTTCGCGGGGAGACATCGTTTTTGGCACATAATCCGTCGCGCCCGCATTAAGCGCCGTTTCTTGGTCTATTGGTTGGAAACGTGCAGAATATATCAAAATAGGCAACTGCTCCAAACCCGGCATAGCGCGTACTTGTCGGGTAAATTGGTATCCGGTCATTTCGGGCATCATTATATCGGCAATAATGAGGTCTGGCGTTTTCTTTTTTATTTCTGATAGCGCAGATTGCCCATCTGCCGCAATGGTGATGGTGTGTTTCGCGTTGGTCAGCGTAAATTGCATCAACCGCAATATATCAGGGTCATCATCAACGACCAAAATATGCGCCATAATTATTCCTCAGGAGGCGTGACGCTAAACAGAGCGACCGCTTCTTTGTTGACTAAAATTACAGGTCCGCCGAATTTTACATCGGGGAAAAAAGCGTTGACTGCTTCACCGCGAAAGACAGGCATAAATCGGGTGGTACCGATGGTCAATATTGCTTTTAAATCAAATTTGCCGATGATTTCCAACCTGCCGTTCACCTCAAACGAGGGCAATGCCAGAAAAATATTTTCAGTGCTTTTGGAGAAAGCGTTATATTTGTGTTCTTTTGATAATCCATCAGCTTCGCTGGGCAATACTACAAACGTAATGTGTCGTTTAAGCAACGATGCTTTATCAAAACGCCCCACAATGTCGCCGGGGTTATTGATACGCGACACATACACGTTTTCAACCGCTAAATAATCGCTCATCCGGTCATTTAGAACATCAGCCAGTCGTCGATTGCCGATAGCAATCTGCACAGAAAAACGGTGGCTGCCGGTAAAAATATCGGCAGTGAGGGATGATTGACGTACAATTGACGAAACCATAAATGGCTATCCTTTCTCGATGCCCGACGGTTCTTCCAACTGGATTGAATCCAAGATACCCACAATGACAGAAATGATGGGAGCGTCTTTTATGCCGGTAATTTGACGAGCGCCATTGCCTTCGCGCATAACCAGCACCGTATCGCCGATGCCGGCTTGCGCATGGTCAATAGCGATGAATGCCTCGGGTTCCGGCTGCCCCGCCAAATGCACGGGTTGCACCACGAGCAGTTTCTTTCCATGGTACGCCGGATGTTTGATGGTGGACACAATGGTGCCAATAACTTTGCCAATTTCCATAGATTACGTTACTAAAACTCTGTGTAGCCTTTTTTAAGGATATATGAAAATCCGGATTCTGTCACGTTTACAGCGTCAACAATGCCCACCACCGCCAAGTCGGCAGGGGTGCCTTTTACGTCCAATGCCAGCGACGCCTCTCGCGAGCGCACCATCACCACGGTATCGCCGAACCCGGCTCGCAACCCGGCGTCGGCGGCAATTTTGCGCGAGCCAACCGGCTGTAATTTTTTATTGAGCGGCTGCACCACCAGCAGTTTTACCCCTTCCAGCCCGGGATATTTGATGGTTGCGACCGCCGTGCCGATAATTTTTCCAAAAAGCATCGCAATCCTAACGAGTGAAATTCGCCAATGCGTGTGCAATGGCGGCATCAATGACCGCTTCTGAGACCGTATCTCCTAACTTGGCGATGATGATGCGTTTTACCTGCGCCGCCACATCATTCGCTGCCGGTGACGGCGGGTTTGCAGCAACAGGCTGGCGGGCAAATTCCATCCCCAGGGAGCGGGCTTTTTCCAGCGCCAATTCGGTATACACGGTATCATCGTTCAAAACCAGGGTAGAAGTGCCCTGCGCCGCCATAGTTTCAATATCGCGTTCGGTAAAAAATGTTTTCATTATTTTAACGGTTTACCTTCCATGTTCTCCAGCGCGCTGATGGCTGCGGTTTTGGCAGTCAAAATTTCGGCCTCGGTGCCGCTCATCCACATTCGTCCAAAACGCCCCACCGATGAAATATGAATTAGTTTGATGTTGGCGCGTTTTTCAGCTTCGTTTGCCGCCAAATTGATGTATGCCGCCGGGGCGCATTCCAGCACCAGCAGCGTTTCGCCGGCAACCAGCATGCTTCCTTTGGTAAATCGGTTGAGCAATTGCGCCTGATACGGGTCAACATTGGTTATCATCTGCGATGATGCAATTTGGGGTTTAAGACGGTCTTGTTCCGTCAATCCCAATCGCGCCAGCACCATTCGCCCGGCTTCGATGACCGCCGATTGAGAATGTGAATGGATTTCAAACATACCAAATTCGCGTTCGACAATTTGCGCGCCGGGTTTCACTTCGGTGGCTTTTACGGCAATATCCACCACCCGAAAAACTTCGTTTCCCGGCGCCATTTCCACAAACAGCGATGCCATCCCTTCGACGGGTAAATCGCCTTGTGTGACCGTGCCGACAAAAGCGCCGTATTGAGGTTGCATACGGTCTAAAAAACAATATGCCCGCAATTGAAAGTTTTTATCTGCCATAGGGTCCTCGTTTCAGTTAAAAAGCGCCACGCCGGTGGGCGTAACAAACATGGGATGCGGTGGAATTTCGGTGGGGATGCCGGTAACTTGCTGAACAACCTGCCCGATGCCGGTAAAGCCAGCGGTTCCACCCACCAGATAAATGCGTTCGACATGATACGGCTTAATATGGCGGCTGATGATGGTTGCAACTTTTTCCATCACCGGTTTTACCGTCGAGAAGAGCTGTTGGTGATTTGCCGGGTCTTTTTTCATCGTTTCGGCATCTTCAAACGAAATATCATGCGCGCCGGCGATGACCAGCGAAAAATGTGTGCCGCCGGTCGCTTCATCAGCAGTGTAAGTAACTTCCCCATCTTTTAAAATAGCAATGCCGGTGGTTCCCCCCCCGACATCAACCACTGCTCCGTTTTGAATGCCCAGCACCAAATTGGCGGCGCTGGGCTCATCGAGCATCCCACTACACGCCAGTCCGGCGCTATACAGCACGTTTTCGGCAACGCGAGCATCCGCGCGGGATACGCCGGGTGGATAGCAGGTTGCCGCGCTGGTAATTTCCATACCAAGATGCGCTTCGATTTCGCTTTTCATTTGACGCAGAATGGCGGTAGCGCCAATATAATCGACGACCAATCCGTCGCGCACCACTTGTGCAAATTGATATGCCCCCGCCAGTGGCGCACGATTTTCGTCGAGCACAACCATAACAATGTAGGCGGTTCCCAAATCAACGCCCACATGCAATTGCCCGCCGGGTTTTGCTTTTCCGTTGGGACTGTGCATCAGCGAATTGACGGTTTCAAGCAGTGGGTATGATTTCATGGCAACTTATTTTTCATGGGTGTGCGGCAAAATCATTTCCACATCACCATGGGGGCGCGGAATGACATGCACGCTCACCAGCTCGCCGACCCGTTTGGCGGCGGCAGCGCCGGCGTCGGTGGCGGCTTTTACCGCACCCACATCGCCGCGCACCATCACGGTGACAAATCCGCCACCGATGGTTTCTTTGCCGATGAGTTTGACGTTGGCGGCTTTCACCATCGCATCGGCGGCTTCAATGGAGCCAACCAGCCCTTTGGTTTCGACCATGCCGAGGGCAATCATTTGAATATCCATACTATCTCCTTTGGGTTTCAGGTTTGATGTTTCAGGTTTTAAGTCCCAATTCTCACGTTTTCACGTCTCACGTTTCATTCACTTTTGCGAAAAGTAATTTCCCCGTCAACCTCCAAGCTATCCAATATCGCCATAATGACGGTATCGACCGGGCGATTCCGGGTAATATCCGTTTGCCGCGCCGATGACCCGCTGGCGGTGAGCACCAAATCGTCCACGCCGGCGCCAACGGTATCCACGGCGACCAGCGGTTTCCCGATGGGCATACCCCGTTCATCCGCTTCACGAATGACAAGCAATTTGGTGCCGATAAGTTTTTCGTCTTTTATGGTAGAAACGGCGGAACCGACCACACGCGCGATGAGCATAAGCTACCCCTTTGTCGCCGGCGATGAACCTGATACAGGTTTTTGCGGCGGCACAAGATTTGTCCACAATAGTTGCTGTAAATTTTCCAATGCCTGCAAATCGTATGTTTTCTCACCGCAATTATCGCATACCATTGCCG
>CAYZQQ010000072.1:0-11892 GCA_964480075.1 uncultured Anaerolineaceae bacterium | reverse complement strand
TTTTTTCAAGACGACGCCGGCTTACGAGATTCTCCGGCGTGCATGGCGTTCAGACGTGTGCTCTTCCGATCTCACATTGTTGCCGGGATGAAACCGTGTTCCCCGCTGGCGAACAATGATGTTACCGGGTCGAACCAATTCGCCACCAAATTTTTTTACGCCCAGCCGCTGCCCCGGACTATCATGTACGTTGCCGCTGGAGCCGCCACCTTTTTTGTGTGCCATGGAGAACCTCCCTACGCTTCGATTTTTTCCACGAGCAAGCGGGTGTAATTTTGCCGATGACCCTGCTTGCGGTGGTAGTTTTTTTTGTGTTTGTAAACAATGATTTTCTTGCCACGTCCATGTTCTTTAACTGTGGCGGTAACTTTTGCGTCCTCAACCAGCGGCGTGCCAATGGTAGTGCCGTTATCACCGCTAACCATCAAAATGCGGTCAAGCTCAACCGTACTGCCAACTTCCACCGGCAACACTTCCACATCAAACTCATCGCCTTCGGACACTTTATATTGCTTGCCGCCGCTTACCACTATTGCGTACATAATTTACCTCGTTATTTTGGGTGCAAGTCTCAAAATTAAAACCACAATCACTTGTGGCTTCTTGGTTTGTCTGACAAAATATAGCTATCCATTTAATCATTTATGAGGAACATTTGCCGGAGGGGGAAACCGCGACAATGTCCAAATGAACAATAACCACAAAAGGCAATTATATGGGTAGATGCGATTACTGTCAAATGTCGAAAATCAGTTTGGTGCGTTCTGCCTGATACCATGAGTTGTGAATACCGAGTGCGTGCAGCACGGCATCGGGGCGCACATTGCCATGCTGTCCCGCCGCAAGTGTCATTGTCAAAACCGCGTCCGAATCGGTTTTTTCCACCAGCGATAACGTATGGAGCATCGGACGCAGGTCGAACGTCTCTTCTTTTTTTCGCCGAATCCGCGTTTGCAAAATTGATTCTTTTGCCAGTAGCGCATCAATGCGTCGTGTCAACTCATCGGCAGCAAAATCTGTTTCAACCGTGATGCGGTATTCTGCCCGCTGTAACGATGCTTGCAAACCCGGTGTGTCGCGGGTGATTTCTTCCACCACCCGCAGCCGAAAGCCGGTTGGCAGGGTGGCGCTCACGCGTTGCAAAATCTCAGCGGGGTCCATCGGTTCGGTCAGGGTGATGTCCATCAGTTCGGCGCGGCTCATGGTGCCGACGGGGAGACTGGCGGCAACCTGAATTTTTGCGCGGGGGTTAAACCCCTGCGAGTATGCCAGCGGCACACCCGCCCGCCGAAACGCGCGCGTCCAAGTGGTAACCATATCCAAATGAGCAACATATTTTACGGGATATTCTTTGGTAAAGGTTAGTCGATATCGTGGCATAATGTAAAATTAAAAATGCAAAAGGTAAAAAGGTTCAATTTTCGGTAAATGGGTAAATCTCACTTTTTCACTTGCTCACTTTCTCACATCTCCGGCACACGGGCGCGAGCCATACTCGCTTTAACCATCGGGGTCAAGCCGATGACATCGCCCGCTTCTGCCAACTTTTTCCAGCGCGGATTGCGCACGGGGGGACATTTCCAGGCGGTGGGCGGCGTGGCGGCGCGCAAGCCTTTAAACGCGGTGAGAATGCCGCAGTTGTAACAATGTTCGCGGCAATCAATTTTTGTTTCGCCCTGCTGTGCCGACATCCAATCCATCAATAGCCACCGTTTTTCTACGCCTGCATCAATATGGTCCCACGGGAAAATCTCATCCGCCAATCGGGGGCGCTGAGCGTACCACCTCGGCGACAATCCCGTTTCATCGAAAGCACGCCACCATGCATCGGGGCGAAATTGGTCGGTCCACGCATCGAATCCGGCGCCGAGCCGCCATGCGCGCTCGATGACTGCGCCGAGCCGCCGGTCGCCGCGCGAAAGGGTTGCTTCCAGCAGACTTTCTTCCGGATTGTTGTAATTATATAAAATGTTGCGCTGCCCCCGAATTTCGTTGAGCAATAGCTGTTGTTTCCGTTTGATTTCATCCACATCCCACAGCGAAGCCCATTGGAACGGCGTGTGCGGTTTCGGTACAAAGGTAGAAACACCGATGCGCACTTTTGCTTTTCTGCCGTGATATTTGCGCCCGATTGCCAGCACCTGTTTTGCCAGTTTGCCGATGGCGATAACGTCTTCATCCGTTTCGGTGAGCTGTCCAATCATAAAATAGAGTTTAACCAATTGCCAGCCGCGCTGATACACCGCCTCCACCGCTGCCAACAGTTGTGCGGTGGGAATGGGTTTGTTGATGACATTCCGCAGGCGGTCGGTGGCGGCTTCCGGGGCGAAGGTGAAACCCGATTTGCGCCGCCCGGCGAGCATGTCCGCCAGTTCCGCGCTAAAACTTTCCAGCCGCAAACTGGGCAGAGAAATATTCAGTTCTGCGCCCTGATATTTTTCCGAAATGGCTTTCACCAGCGGTCCAATCTGGCTGTAATCGCTGCTACTGAGCGACAGCAATCCCAATTCTTCATGCCCTGTGTCGCGTACAATGGCGTCCACCGCTTCCAGTAATTCTGCCAGCGAGCGCTCGCGCACGGGGCGAAAGACCATCCCGGCATGGCAGAACCGGCATCCCCGCGTGCAGCCGCGTTGAATTTCCAGCGAAGCACGGCTGAATACCACCTCGGTGTGGGGCAGGATGAATTTTGTGACCGGCTCGGACATGAGCGGGCTGATGCGTTTGGTGATGCGTGCCGAAACGTTGCTTTCGGTGGGCGACAGTTCCAATAGCGTGCCATCATCGGGATGGTACACCGGGTGATAGAATCGCGGCACATACACGCCGGGAATTTGCGCCATTTGTCGCAGTTGGGTGTCGCGGTTAGCGTGGCGCACGGTGTCAAAAGCGTCAATAATTTCTAGCAGCACATCTTCCCCTTCGCCGATGACGAATATATCAATGAAATCCGCCATCGGTTCGGGGTTGAAGGTAGAATTGCCGCCCGCCATCACCAGCGGAAACGACGCATCGCGCTTGATGCTGTGCAGCGGCATCTGCGCCAAATCCAGCAAATTCAGCACGTTGCTGAACAATTGCTCGTATGGCAGGGTGATACCCAGCAGGTCGAAGTCTCGCACGGCGTGCCGCGTTTCCAGCGAATATAGCGGCATATTTTGCTGGCGCATGGCGTGCGCCATGTCCACCCACGGCACAAATACCCGCTCGGCAAGCAGGTGGGGTCGCTGATTGACCAGATTGTACAGCACCGCCAGTCCCAAATTACTCATCCCCAAATCGTACACTTCCGGGAACGCCAGTGCAATTTTAGTTTGGGTAGTGTCCCAGTCTTTTACGATGCTATTGAATTCGCCGCCGATGTACCGGGCGGGTTTTTGCACGGTTGCCAGCATACGGTCAAGTTGGCGGTCATTGATAATCATATCGTTTCACCTGATGTTGGTGGTTTGCAAAAAAGAAGGACGAATGACGTGGGTCGTTCGTCCTTGCGTGCGGCATAGTTTACCGCGATTGGTCTATTTTGTAAAGTTTTGGTGATAAAAACTCGCTATTTTAACCCGTACACGGTGATGTGTTTGTTGCCGTCACCGCCGGAAAGCTGGATTTGCACCCCTTTCAGCGAGTCGACGAATTTTTTCCGCTGGCGCATAATTACGGCTTCTGTCCCGCTATACAAAACTCCGGTGATGATAATGCGCGGTTTTATTGTCTTTTGGTTGGTAATTTTCTCTTTAACGGCTTCCAATTCCTGTTTTAGCGCATCCAAGTTATTTGATAATTCATTTATGCGCTCGGTTGCTTGAGTGATGGTTACCGCAATTTTTCTGTCCATTTCCATTTCGGTTTTAAGTGTTGTGAGCTGGTGATTAATCTGTTCCAGCGCCGCGTCGTCCTGCTCTAACCGTTGCCGCCATTCTGCCGGCAGATTTTTCCACGGGTTGGTGCGATGCTGCGAGATTTGTTGCCGGATGTTTTTCAGTTTTGCAGCTAACGTTTGATACGCCAATTTTAACTGGGTCAATCGTGCCGTGTCCTCCGGTGAAAGGTCTTCCACCTTTTGTGTATCCGTCGCCGATAAAATCGCCGATATACTGGTCTTTACTCGGTTCAATGTGTCCGTGGTTTGTGAAAATTCTTTTTCTAATGCCGAAATCTCTTTGGTTGGATTTGCATATCCGGAACTTTCCGCATGCTCCAAAATAGTGTGACGGGTCTGAATGATATTTGATTGCTGCTGTTTCAGTGCGCCGAATTGCTGTTTGCGTTCGTATGCCCCGCGCGACCGTTCAATCTGGCGCTGTTTCAATGTTTTGACGCGAGTGGTCAGTTGTTCTATTTCCACGGTCCAATCTTTCAACTCCTGTTCCATTTTACGGCGGCGTTCAATTAAGCCCGGTTGTTCTCCCACGCGCAGGGTGGTTTTGGTACCGCTTTCCGAGCCGACGTTCACCGCCCGGATTTCGTATCCGGCTACGGCTTCCCCGCCGATGATGTCGCCGGACCTGCGCCGTCCCTGCCCACCCACAACAATCGTAGCATCTGATTTTAGCGTACAGTTTATAGTTTCATCATTTATGGAGATACTGCCCCCGGCGGAAATATCGGTGTTATCAGCAAATTTTGCGGAAATATCGCCTCCGGCATGCAGGGTGGCGCGCAATTTTCCACCCACAATGCCCCGGCGCACGGCGATATCTCCCCCAGCGTGCAGGATGGCGCCTTCCACATTTCCCAGCACAGTGATATTGCCGGTGGCAACCACTTTAAACCCTTCGCGCACGGTTTTGTTCACGGTGACCGAACCGTCAATGTCCAAATTTCCGGTGGATAAATCAACATCGGCGCGAATGTTGTATTCCTGTTCCACTATCAGTTGGCTGAACGATGAACGGTCAAGCCGGACAAATCCATCCACGGCGGCAACCAGCAAGTTGGGATTATCTTCTGAAATTTTTGTGCCTTTGCCTTTTGGCAGCCGGACTTTTTTCACCCGTGGCGGTTTTATTTCGCGTCCGATGACATTTTTTCCCGGGTTTCCCGGTACAGTTGGATGCAGTAAAATGAGCGGGTCGCCGGCTTGCACATTTTGCACCAAATTGAGGTTGTAATGGTCAACCCGATTCCCTTCATCCTTTGGGCGTCCGGCTGTTCCCAACTCAATTTTGTATTCCAGCCAGCCGTCTGTGCCGGGTTCGGCGGGGTCACCTTCTGCAATGAGCATTTCATAGGGATATTCATTGTCCGCAATGATGGCATCTATTTTTTCCAAAAATACGCCGTGTTCCACTTTTGCATTTACCAGTGCGTCATAAATAGCGTCTTCCGTTACTTGATACGGCAACGGCGGCATCTGTTCAATGGTGAGATATGCGCTCAATTTGTCATCGCTGACGGTGATGGAAATCTTCGGTACCGGTAATTCCTCATCGGTGTTGGTGGGCGTGAAACCGGCAGAAAGGTCATCGGGAAGTTCGATATTCAGATTATCTGTCGGTGTCATAAAACCTCCTGATTAGGTTGGAACAAGCGTCAAGAAAAGGTGCCGGTGGCGCGGTCCGTCAAATTCGGCAAAGTATATGCCCTGCCACTGCCCTAAAACCGGTGTTCCATTCTCAAAAAGCAAAAAATGGTCACTGCTCATCAAACTGGTTTTGACGTGAGCCGGGCTGTTACCTTCGGCGTGCAAGAAATCGGCGCGCTGTGGGGCTAGGGTATCCAAATTGAGTGCCATATCGTGCTGCACATCCGGGTCCCAGTTCTCGTTGAACGTAATTCCGGCGGTGGTATGCGGGCAAAATAAAAAGCAGATGCCATCACGGATGCCACTGTCGGCAATATAGCGTGCCACACGGGCGGTAATATCCACAAATTGCTGGCGTGATGTTGTTTCGATGGCTAATACATCCATAGGTTCCCCATGCTATAATACTATCGGCACTCATTGAGAAAAACTTAACAGTTTTGTTCTGGTAGCGGTAAATATTACGTAAATGTTTTGAGAAGTTGTCAGATATTATTGAAGATAGCCGAGTAAATGTCAATGTTTCTGATTGTGAATTGTCCCCTTTTAATGGTAAACTAGCGGCGAGATGAAGAGACGATTTTGGTTGCTGGCGATATTAATACTGGCATTTGGATTGCGTGTGTTTCAATTGGGGAAACAATCGCTGTGGTATGATGAAGGCGTCACATGGTATCTGACGCGGTTTAGCCTGCCGGAACTGGTGCGCTGGACGGCGGCTGACATCCAGCCGCCGTTATATTACCTGCTGGTCTGGGGTGCGACACGGCTGTTCGGGCAGAGTGAGTTCGCGTTGCGATTCCCGTCGGTGGTGGCGGGTGTGCTTTCCGTACCGGTGATGTGGCAGCTGGGGCGCGCTATGCTCCCGCGCCGAAGCTCGGCGGCGGCGGCGGGATTCATCGCCATTGCGCCGTTGATGGTCTATTACAGTCAGGAAGCGCGGATGTATGCGCTGCTGGTTTTCCAATCGGTGCTGGACAGTTGGCTGCTGTGGCAGATGGTGCGGTTTGAACCACAAAGACACAGAGACACAGAGGAAAAATTTAAAAAAGACTCTGCGCCTTTGCGCCTCTGTGGTGAGAATAACCTTGCATGCTATCAAATCGCCTATATTTTAGTGATGGTGAGCGCGCTGTACACTCATTATTTCACGGTGTTTCTGCTGCTGGCGCACGCCGGATTTTGGTTATTGGAGATTCGTCATTCGTCACTCGCAACTCGCTATTCGTCATTTGCCGTTGTTTTCGGCGGAATTGGCGTGCTATTTTCCCCATGGATTCCCGTGCTGCTGGCGCGGCTCGGTGATGACCCCAGCTATTGGGCGGGCGCGCTAAAATTGCCGGAAGTGTTGCGCGATGTCGCCATCAGTTTTGCCGCCGGTGGCACGCCGGAGATGGTGACGGAATCGGTGGGGGTGCTGATTGCGGCGGGGTTTGCCATCATACTGCTGTTTGCCATTGTGTGCCGGGCATTTTCCCCTCCGAGGGAAAAGGTGAAATCCCGGTTTCTCTTTTTGCTGTTGTGGCTGGTCATCCCCGTTGCGGGGGTGATTCTCCTTTCGTACCGCACGCCGAAATTCAATCCGCGCTATACTATGCTGGCTTGGCCCGCGTTTGCGCTGCTGGTGGCGTCGCAATTCAAAATTCAGAATTCAAAATTCAAAAATAAATTTGCTATTTGCTATTCGCTATTCGCTATTTTTTTTATCGTTGCCGCGGCATTTTTCAGCCTGAATAACTGGTTTTTTGTGCCGCAATTTTCCAAAGACGATTTCAAACACGTGGCGCAATTTATCCGCGAGCGTTCTTCCCCCGGCGACACGGTTCTGCTTTCCAGCGGGCATATTTTCCCGGTGTGGGAATACTATTTCGGCGCGGATAATTGGACGCCGCTGCCGCAAATGGAGACGCTGGACGTGAACCGTGTCACCGATTTTTCCATCATCCCCACACTGGAAAATGCGCTGCGCGGACACAGTGGCGCGTGGCTGGTCACGTGGCAGGATGAGGTCATTGACCCAAATGGGGTGGTGCCGTTTGTGCTGGACTGGGCAGCCACCCGCACCGAAGATGATTTTCACGCCGGTGATTTTTGGGGCGTGGGATTGCACTACTGGAAAATCCCCAAAAATCCGCCATTTCCCGACGGCGTGCCGGTTTCCGTGCCGGCGGATGTGAATTTCAGCGGGCAGGTGTCGCTGCGCGGGATGGCGCAACTGCCCGCCGATGACTCGGCGGTGATGCTGCTGTGGCAGGCGCAGCGACCACTGACGGACGATTATCAAATTTCCATCCGGGCGGTGGACGCCGCCGGTGTGCCGTGGAGTGCGCCGCAGGTATCGCGTCCCGCCGCGTATCTGTATCCCACCCAACGCTGGCGGGCGGGAAAAATTGTACCGGGGCGGCAGGAAATCCGCTGGCTGCCCGGCACGCCACCGGGCGAATACCGGCTGGAGGTGCAATGGCTCAACCCAGACGGCACGGCGGTGGATATGCTGGACGCGGCGGGCAATCCCGCCGGACGGACGGCGATTTTATCGCCGGTACGGGTGTTCGCGCCGATTGCCGCCGAATGGCACGCGGAACCACTCGCCCGCACTGCCGCGCTCAATTTGCTGTCGGCAGCCGCGCCCGAAACGGCGGAAGCGGGCAGCCGGGTGCTGGTGGACGCGCTGTGGCGGGTGAACCGGCGCGGCGCGTCCACCCAATTTTGGGGATGGCGCGACCGCGCGGACAACGTTTTCCCGCTGACGGAACCCGTCCCCATTCCCACCGATTTTCCGGCGGGAACCGCCATTCGCACCCGCCGAAAGCTCATTACCCCGTCGGAAATGACCGGCGCGGCGACCCTGCTGGCGCGGGTGACGGACGGCGGCGGCACGGCGGACATCCCCGTACTGACGGTGAATCTCACTCCCACCGACCGCAATTTCACCCCGCCGGAATCGCTGGCTGTGCGGTTGAACGCCCGCTTCGGCGGGCGGGCAACCTTGCTCGGCGCGAATGGGCTGTCGCCGGTGGTGGCGGGCGATTCGTTGCGGCTCACCCTTTTCTGGCGCGGCGGATCGGCGTTTGACGCAGATTATACCGTGTTCGTCCATCTGCTCGGCGCGGACGGCACACCGGTGGTGATTGCCGACCATCTGCCGCCACGCCCGACATCGAATTGGGCGGAGGGCGAAATCATCGCCGATGCGGTGACGCTCGCCATTCCCGCCGATTTGCCGCCGGGCGGCTACCCGCTTGAAATTGGGCTGTACAACGCCGCTGACCCCGCTTTTCCGCGCCTGCCGCCGGACGGCTCGGCGGAGACGGCGGTGGTGTTGATGGTGGAGATTGGAGATTAAAGATTGGAGATTTCGACCCCCTCCCGTCGCGTCAGCGACGGGAGGGGGTGAACCTACAACCATGAAACCCAAAACTTTGAACTTTGAACTTTGGACTTTGAATATTACACTGTTCGCCGCCTTTTGGCTGCGTGTGCAGAATCTGACTTACCATTCCATCTGGTTTGATGAAGCGGTCAGTATTCGCTGGGCGCAATCATCGGTGGCGCGCATTCTGGATGTCAGCATGCATTTGGTGGAAGACCGTCTGCCGCCATTGTATTATTTGCTGTTGAAAGGGTGGGTGTCGCTGGCGGGACTGACCGAATTCAGCGTGCGATTTCCGTCGGCGGTATTGGGAACGCTGCTGATAGCGGCGGTGTACGCCATTGGACGGCGGCTGTTTGACGCGCGGACAGGACTGCTGGCGGCGGCGCTGGTGGCGGTCAATCCGTTTTTGGTGTGGTACAGCCAGGAAACGCGCATGTATGCGCTGGCGGCGCTGCTCGGCGCGCTGACCGTGCTGGCGTTCCACTGCGCGGTGACAGACGGCGGCGCGCGCTGGTGGGCGGCGATGGGGATTTTTGCGGCGGCGGGGTTGTACACCCACCTTTACACCGGATTTTTGCTGCCCGCGCTGGCATTGTGGCTGGCGCTGAATCCGTCTGCGCTGAAAAAATACTGGCTCGCGTTTGGCGGCACGATGGCGGCGGTGTCGGCAGCGTTTGTGCCGCTGGCGCTGGCGACATGGCGCTTTTCCGGCGAATCCACCCCCGGCGACCCGCTGCACGGTATCGGCGGGCGAGCGTGGGGGCTGCTGCGGGCATTCGCCATCTGGCGGGCGGATGTTCCGCCGACCACCGCCCAAATCGTGCTGATAGCGCTGACTGTGGCAGCGACTCTCGGTACGCTGGCGGCGGTTCGGCGGCGCGGCGGCTGGCTGGTCGTTCTGCTGCTGGCGATGCCGTTCATCATTGCCAGCGGGCTGATGTTCCGCAGCGAATTGGCGTTTTTCGGCGAAAGATATTTCACTGTGATGGTGCCGTGGCTGCTGTTGCTGGCTGCGGCGGGCCTGATGCGCGTTCTTTGGGGCGAAAATCGGTGGCGGAAAATTGCCGCCGGATTCGGTGCGTTGGCACTGGTGACGCTCACCGCGATTCCGCTGCCGGGGCAGTGGTCGATTCCCGCCGCGAAGGAGGCGTGGCGGCAGTCGGCGGAATATCTGGCGGCGCACGCCGCGCCGGATGATGTGATTTTCATCCATCCCGAATGGGTCCGCTTCGCGTTTCAATATTATCAGGGGCAAATGGCAATCCCCGCCGATACCGCCGCCTATTTTTTCGCGGTGGATGACCAAACCGATTTGGATACGCCGCTCAACGGGGTGGTGGGCGGGCATTCGGTGGTGTGGCTCATCGAAAGCCATCTCGACCAGCCCGACCCCGACCGGCGGGTGGAAAACTGGTTCGCCGTGCGCTACCCGCTGGTGACGGAATTATTTCCCCCCGGCGTGACGCTGAAAGGCTTTGCGCCCGGCTATCAACTGACTGAATTGCCTGCCACCGCCACCCCCGCCGATGCGGAATTTTCCACCGGCGTGCGGCTGGTGGGGTTTTCGGTGGCGGATGAAACCGTCTCGGCGCGAGATGATTTTTTCCATCCCCCATCGGGCTGGGTGCATGTGGCACTCTATTTTTCGCGGGGAGATGCGCCGCCGCAGGATGCCATCCCCTTTGCGCATTTGATTGACGCGCGGGGGCAGGTGTGGGGCGCGTCGCTGGAACGGGGGAATGATGCCTTTCATTTTTACCCGCCGACGCGCTGGCAGGCGGGGCAGCTCATCCGGCAGGATGTGGATGTGAATCTCAACCCCGCCACCCCGCCCGGCGAATATCGGCTGGTGGTTGGATTTGGCGATGAATCGGCAGAATTGCAAGCGGTGCGGGTGAAATAGAGATTGGAGATTGGGGAGGGGGCGAAACATGAAACATGAAACCCAAAACCAAAAACTAAAAGCAGGCATCGCGGCGGCACAGGCGGGCAACCGCGCCGAAGCGCGCCGTTTGCTGGCGGAAGTGGTCGAAGCGGACGAAAGACAGCTTTCGGCGTGGCTGTGGCTGGGCTATGCCACCGAAGATTTGTCCGAAAAAGAAATCTGTTTTGAAAACGCGCTCACGCTCGACCCCGAAAATGAGACGGCGCAAAAAGGGCTGGCGTGGGTTCGCGCCCGAAAAAAACCCGCAGAACCCGACCCCGCCGTGCAGGAAATTGACCCCGCCGCGCAATATCCCACCCGCGACGAATTCGACGATCCGTGGCTCTGTCCATACTGCGCCCGTCCCACCAACCCCGCCGATGTCGCCTGCCCGCATTGCGGCAACCGGCTGGTGCTGAAAACTCGCGTCCGTCCCGACCGTTCGCCGTGGCTGTGGCGCGGATTCTTTTTGCAGGTGTATGTTGCGTTTTATGCCATTGCTCTGCCCGCCGGTTATCTCACATTGGCGGCGACGCTGGAAGGACTGCAAAACCCATTTCCATACCTGCCCCGCTATTTCGGCGCGCCAGTGAATGCCCCACCGGAAGTGGTGCAATTGATGCTGACTATTTTCCCGCGCTGGGCATTCTGGGGCGCAGTGGATATCGCGCTGTTTTCCGCGCTGATGATGGCGATTCTCATCTTCCGTGTGCCGTTTGGGCATTTGCTCTATTTGCTCAACGCGGGCATGGTGTTGGTCGCCAGTTTGATTGGCATTGTATTCGGTGCCGGCTGGGTGAAGTTTCTCGGTGGCACGGGGGTAGCGGTGGCGTTATTGCAACTGCTGATTACTTTCAATTTGTGGAAGGATTTTTCATTTGACGAAACTCGGCTAAAATTGACGGTGGATTCAGGCGCGAAAGAGGCTGCCTCCCTGTTTCTGTCGGGGCGCGATTATGCCCAGCCAGGAATGTGGGGCAAAGCCGCCAGCCATGGTCGCCGCGCCGCTGCGAAACACCCCGCCAACACCAGTCATTGGTTCGCACCGGCGGCCCCCCCACCCCCCCC
>CAYZQQ010000071.1:0-12036 GCA_964480075.1 uncultured Anaerolineaceae bacterium | reverse complement strand
GCATTTCGGCGGGAAGTACCGGCACGGGGTTCAATCCGGCGGCGGTCAGCGCGGGGAGCAAATTGACGGTTTCGGCGGGCGACTGCGCCACTACCAGCGTTTTCAGCGGACTTTCAATCAGGCTGAACGCATCAAGCCGGTTGTTCTGCGCCTGCGTATCGGTGGGGGGGATGATGCTGGCGCGAAAGGTGCTGAATCCGCTTTCTCCGGCGACCATCGGGAAAACGAACCGGTTTTCGCCGGGGTGCAGATTGACCGTCTCCTGCGCCACCAATTGCCCGTCGGCGAAAATCTGCACGGTAGAGGGCGTTTCCAGCGTGCTTTCGATGGACAATTGCAGGTCGAAATGTTCTGCAGCATGAACCATGCCCGGCGCGCGCAATTCTGCCAGCCGCACTTCGGGCGCATTTTCGGGCACAGCGGCGGACAAATCGACCACATCCAGCTCGATACTGGCAGCGCGCGCCAGTTGCGCAGCGGCTTTGGCATCACCCAAATTGTTCTGTCCGTCCGAAAGGAGCACCAGTCGTTTGGCGCTATCGGCGGGGAAAAGCGCCATACCCAGCCGCACGGCGGCGGCAATGTTGGTGTGGTCGGTGTGCGGCGCAGAGGCAATCGCCCGCAGCGATAGCGCGGGGCGCGGCAATTCCTCCACCACCGCATTCGCGCCGAACACCACCACCCCGGCGGTATCATCCGGCGGTTGGGCATCGGTGGCAGATTGGATGAATGCCAGCGCGGCATCTTTCGCCGGGGCGGGCATGCTGTCGGAATGGTCAACCAGAAAAATCACGCTCAGCGAATCGCTGCGGGTGCTGAGCCGAATATCTGCCAGCGCGAAAACCAGCAGCAGGAAAAGCGCGGTGCGCAACGCAAACGCAATTCGCCGCCGCCACGGCGACAGATACACGCCCTGCCCCCGGCTGATGAGCCAGAAAACTGGCAACAGCACCAGCAAAAGCAATGCCCACGGATTGCCGAAGGTCACCTTTATTCCTCTGTATTGCGGGGTATCGCCCGGAAATTCATTTCCGGGCTAAAAGCGGAAGCCGACTGAAAGTCGGCTTGAGTTTTGAGTCTGAAGTTCAGTTCAAGGCAGAGTATGTTCATCAATATCACAATAGAAAATTCATCCGGTAATTTTAAAATTTGTATCATCTCAATAATTTAGGGTAGGGACAGCCCAATGGGCTGTCCCTACGGGAAAAACACACTACTTTGCCCCGATATTTTGAGCTGATACTAAAATTTCCATATTGAAGTTCAGTGAGATTTTGCGCCAGCTCCGCTTGCACTTTCATTGCCGCTTTCCATTCCATATAGTCATCCCAATGCTCAAAATTTTCGGATTCGGCATTGACCCGTCTCCCAAATTCCGCAAACGTACAACCATATTTTTTTTCAAACGCGGCAATTTGTTCGACAATTTCACGCTGTTGCGTCAGCAATTCCAACCGCATGATATTCTGAACCTGTTCCCGACTGATGGTGAGCATATACCCCCTCTTTTTACGTGTCCGCTGATAAAAGTATACCAGTATCCGGCAACAATTCACAATTTCCCATTCGTCATTCGCTATTTATTACTCGCTATTTTATGCCCCTCCCGCCAGAAAAACCACCATTCCGCCAACAGCACGCCCAGCGCACCGACTGCCAACAGCCACCAAAATTCCTGCTGACCGGGTACGGTTCCGCCGGTACCGCCCGCCGACGTGCCCCGAATTTCGGTTTGGGTGGGGCGGATATTCGATTCGGCGGCGTTGAGGGGGTTGGTGTCGGCGGCGGCATCCACGCCGGAGACGGGCTGCGGTTCGGCAGATTGGCGCAGCAACCACCGTGACAGATTCGCCATCAAAATGGGAAAATCCACTTTCAGCGGCAAATCGGATTGCAGCAGATTGAAGGTGAGGATCGCCACCCTCCTGCCGCCCGGTTCGCCCGCCAGCAATAGCGAGCCACCCGGCGCGGCGAGTATCGTTTGCGCCCATGGCGCGTCCACCCGTTTCGCGGCGGCAATCTGCACATCCCGAAAATCGGTGAAGGTGGTGATGGGATGGTCGGCGGCGGGCAAAACGGCGGTATCGCTGAACGTGCCGCGCACGGAAAAAAGCGGGGTGTCGCCGGGCGGGGCGATGAAGAGCAGTGCGGCGGCATTTTTGGGGAGTGCGGGCGGAACGGTGCGGTCGAAAACCATCAAATCGAAGGGCGTATCGGCGGGCAGATTGTCGGGTTTCGCCAGCGAAACGGTCAGTCCGGGCAGCAGCCCAAAAGCGCGTTCCAAAAAGAGATTCCCGTCGCCAACCAGCAGTACGGTTCCCCCCTGAAAATTGCGGCGAATGGTGGCGCGATTGTCCAGCGCCAGCGCATCGCTGCGGGTGAGTTGCGCGGATATGACTTTTGCCGTTGGCGGGATGGCGGAAAACGTGAGTGCGGCGCTGCCGTGGGGATATGCCGCCAGCGAAACCGCCCGCGCATCGAATAATTGCCCGTCCACCGAAATTTCCAGCAGTTGCTCCACCGCCGAGTCGGAAAAATTTTCCACCCGCACAAACAGTTCCGCGCCGTTGCGGGTGTCGCGGGTTGCCAGCGCGACGATTGCCTGATTTTCCGCGCCGCCATCCACCGTGATGGTGCGCACCGGCACGGGGAGCGGGGGCAGGTCGGCGGGCAGCGCGCCATCGGTGATAACCACCACCGTGCTGTTCGGAATGGATGCGGCAGATGCGGCAGCCAGCGCCAGCGCGGTTTCCCAATTTGCGGCGGCGGCAGTGGGCGGCAGGTTGCGGATGGCGGATTCCAGTTCGCGGCGGTTGGCAACGGCATCGCCGGTGATGAGCGGTTGGGGTACATCTGCCACGGCAATCACGCTGACGGTATCGCCGGGGCGCAAAGTGCGGATGACTGCGACGGCTTCGTTTTGGGCGGCAGTCAACCGGTTGGGAGCGGTATCGGTGGCTTGCATGCTGGCGGAATCGTCAATCAGCAGGATGACATTTCCCTGCACACCGGCTTCCACTGTGCGGAAGGGGCGCGCCAGCGCCAGCACAATCAGCAGCAGGATGAGCAGTTGCAGCAACAGCAACAAGTTTCGGCGGATGCGCTGCCACGGGGCATTGGCGCGGCGGTCTTGCAGCACTTTTTGCCACAGCAACAGGCTCGACACCCGCAGCGGTTGCCGTCGCAAACGTAGCATATAAAAAATGATGATGGGAATCGCCAGCGCGGAGAATATCAGCGCGGCGGGGGTGAGAAAGCCCATAATGTGTCTGATGCACCGTTATGCAAACGGCTCATCGGGAAAATACGCCCGAAACAGCGCTTCGGTTTCTTCCAACTCGTCCATATCAAGCGAAAAGGCAGCATATTGCGCCAGATTATCGAGGATGACCAGCGCGTTGGGGCTGGCATCTTCCACCCGCGCGGCGGCAAATCGCTGCCAAAAATACCGGTTGACAGTCTGCACATCCAAAAAGAGCGTCCGCAGTCCATCCAACTCAAAATCGGGAGTTTTGCCGCGTTTGTGCAAAAAATATTGCGCCAGCATATACATAGAAAGGAAACGGTATGCGGTTTCGGAGGCATTGGCAAACGGCAAATGCGAACGCAGCATGGGGCGCAATTTGTCCATCACCGGGCAACCGGCGGTTACCATCAGCATCCCCAACAGCGAACTAACGGCTTCTTGCATGGTAGTATCTTTGTAATATGTGCGCGATTCGCTTTCCACCGCGATGCGTATTTTGCGGTATGAAATGGCATCTTTCACAAAATCAATCAGCGGGATGAGACTGACGGCACTGGGGCACTGCGGGTGGTCGGCAGGATTAAGCGGACAATTTGGGCACTGGGAATATTCCAGCTTTGTCCACACGGGATAGGTTTTGCGGGGAGGTATGACGGCTTCCAGCGATTGCGTGTCCAATTGAGTGGAGAAGGTATGGGTCTGATTTGCCTCGTCTCCATCCAAAAACGTAAATTGGAAATTGTATGTGATTAACTCGCGGGTATCGGTCACTAAAGCCTCTTGTGGGTTGCGTGTGCATGCAAGTGGTTATAACAATTCTAGTTGGAATTTGTTTTTTTGACAAGCGTACGGGAAAAAATAGAGCCGCCCCTACAAAGCCGGGTAGTGGCTCAATAATTTGGGGTAGGGACAGCCCAATGGGCTGTCCCTACGAGAAAAAACACTACTTTGCCCCGATATTCTGAGATGATACAAAGCTGTTTTATAAAGAAGACACCAACCTACAGCTATTCTGCCAAGAATTTGCGTAGAACAGTTTGTAGAATGCCGCCGTTGCGATAATAATCCACCTCGACGGGGGTATCGATGCGGCAGGTCATAGTGATGTCGCGGCTGGCACCGTCGGGAGCGGTGATGGTGACGCGCACATCCTGCAAAGCTTGCAGGGTGTCATCCACATGGATGGTGAAGGCTTCTTTGCCGGTCAATCCCAGCGATTCAACGCCGTCGCCGTCTTTAAATTGCAACGGCAGCACGCCCATACCCACCAAGTTGCTGCGGTGGATGCGCTCGTAACTTTCTGCCAGCACGGCTTTCACCCCAAGCAGATACGTCCCTTTTGCCGCCCAGTCGCGGCTGGAGCCGGTACCATATTCTTTACCTGCCAGCACCACCAACGGCGTACCGCTGGCTTTATATTTAAGACTGGCATCGAAAATCGGTACCACGTCACCCGTGGGCAGATAGGTTGTCCAGCCGCTTTCGGTGCCGGGTGCCATCTGGTTTCGCAGGCGAATGTTGGCGAATGTACCGCGAGTCATCACCCGGTCGTTCCCGCGCCGTGAGCCGTAACTGTTAAAGTCTTTTAAATCGACATCATTTTCCAGTAAATAGCTTCCGGCAGGGCTGTCCACCGCGATGGCACCCGCAGGCGAAATGTGGTCGGTGGTGATGCTGTCGCCGACTTTTACCAGCACCCGCGCGCTGTCAATTGGAGCGATGGGTGTCGGTTCGGGGGTCAGGTCGATAAAGAATGGCGGCTCCTGAATGTAGGTGGACGCATCATTCCACTCGAATAAATCGCCCCCGGAAACAGGGATTTCGTTCCATCGTTCGTTCTTCAATTCAATACCATCATACTCTTTATGAAAGGTATCGGGGTTGAGCGCTTTGCCATATTGGGCGGCGATTTCTTCGCGCGAGGGCCAAATGTCGCGCAGATAGACCGGCTGACCATCGCTGCCCGTGCCGAGCGGCTCGGTGCTGAGGTCAATATCGGTGGTACCGGCGATGGCATACGCCACCACCAGCGGCGGGCTGGCGAGGAAGTTCGCTTTAACATACGGGTGGATGCGTCCTTCAAAGTTGCGATTGCCGCTGAGCACCCCGGACACAATCAGGTTGCCTTCGGTGATGGCATTGACCACTTCCTGCGGCAACGGTCCACTGTTGCCGATGCAGGTGGTGCAACCATATCCGACAGTGTAAAAGCCAAGTTTTTCCAGATACGGGGTCAATCCCGCTTCGTTCAGATAATCGGTGACAACTTTTGAGCCGGGGGCGAGGCTGGTTTTAACATACGGTTTGACTTTCAACCCTTTTTCCACCGCTTTTTTCGCCAAAATGCCCGCGCCGAGCATCACCGATGGGTTGCTGGTGTTGGTGCAACTGGTAATGGCGGCGATGGTCACTGCGCCGTGCGTCAGTTCTTGCGAATCGCCATTGTGTTTGTATGTGCCGGTGTTTTTCAAGTCGTCCGCTTTCAAGCCGAAGCCTTTGACACCCACCGGCGCGGTGAGCGATTCGCGGAACGCTTTTTTTAGTTGGGGTAGCGGAATACGGTCTTGCGGGCGTTTTGGTCCCGCCATACTCGATTCAACATCGCCCAAATCTAACCCTAACGTGTCGGTAAATTCGGGGTCCGGCAGCTCATCACTGCGATACAGCCCCTGCTCTTTGATGTAATGTTCCACCAATGCCACCTGCTCCGGCGAACGCCCGGTGAGTCGCAGATAGCGCAGCGTTTCATCGTCCATCGGGAAAAAGCCCATCGTGGCGCCATATTCCGGCGACATATTGGCAATGGTCGCCCGGTCGGGAAGCGCCATTGAACTCAATCCGGGACCGTAAAATTCCACGAATTTGCCGACCACCCCCTTTTTGCGGAGCATCTGTACCACGGTGAGCGCCAAATCGGTAGCGGTGACGCCTTCGCGGAGGCTGCCGGTGAGTTTAAACCCGATGACCTGCGGGGTGAGCATGTAAATCGGTTGTCCCAACGCCACGGCTTCGGCTTCAATGCCGCCCACACCCCAGCCGAGCACGCCCAGTCCGTTAATCATCGTGGTGTGGCTGTCGGTGCCCACCAGCGAATCGGGATATGCCACGGTCAAATTATCTTCCGGGCGAGACCACACGCCGTGCGCCAGATACTCAAGGTTTACCTGATGGATAATCCCACTGCCGGGCGGCACTACGCGGAAATTATCCAGCGCTTTTTGTCCCCAGCGAATAAATTGATAGCGTTCATAGTTGCGTTCAAACTCGCGGTCGGTATTAATGAAGAGCGCCGCATCCGAGCCAAAAGCGTCCACCTGCACCGAGTGGTCAATCACCAAATCGGCGGGAATGATGGGGTTTATTTTGGCGGGGTCGCCGCCCATGCGCGCCATTGCCGAACGGAGCGCCGCCCAATCGACCACTGCCGGCACGCCGGTAAAATCTTGCAGCACAATTCGCGCCGGTTTGAAGGGAATTTCTTTCGGTGCGGGATTTTTGGCGTTCCAATTTGCCAGCCCGATGACATCGTCTTTGGTAATGAGATAGCCGTCGCATTCACGCAGTAACGCTTCCAACAAAATTTTGATGGAAAACGGCAACCGGCTGATATTTGCTATTCCGTCTTTCTCCAACTTATCGAGACGGTAAATATATGCGTCACCGTTTCCGGTGTTGAATTTGGCGCGCGCGTCAAACATATTCTTGTTGTTCATACCATATCTCCTTTAAATAGTTTCAGGTTTCAAGTTTCAGGTCTCAAGTCTCACTATTCGTTATTCACTCTTCACTGCCCCAGCCAGCGAGCCTTTTCCAACCACGGCGAACACCTCTACCGAGCCACCCACTCCCGGCAATATGCCCACCACTGCCGAAATCGCCACCATTTTCGCCTGCCCGTTGTGAACATCCAATTCATTTTGCCGGGTGGATGCCGTGAAAATAAATTCAGTACGATTGCCCGCCGGACGCGGCGAACCGCCCGGAGGCGTGGGCAGCAGCAGTTTTCCCGCACCGGATGGCGCGTTCTGCGCCCGTTGCTGCCATTCAAACGGCAGTCCGGCAATACCGGGGAATGTGCTGCGCACCAGCGCCAGCGCGCTGTCGGCATTGGGGGGCAGAGCGATGTTCTGCTGCAAAACAAACGCTCCCAGCGACGCATCCTGCACATCCGCTTGAATATCCCCGCTGATGGCGCCATCACCCAAACTGACCGACGCCGCACCATTATTCAGCACCGCGGCAACCGTCTCCCCAGCGATGCTCACGGCGGCATTCACCCCTGATTGCACCGTTGGCGGTAATGTCAGTGTACCTGTACCCGTTTTCTCTCCCGCCGACTCAACTGTCACCGGCGCACCCAGCACATCGGCGGCATATTGCACCACCGTTTGCGCCGCGTCGTAATGTTGCGGCGGCACCGGCGTTGCCGGAGTCGTATCGCTTGCTCCCGGCATAGAAAATGAAGCCGGACGGGCGGTGGCGGTGGGACGCGCCACGGTCGGTGCAGCGATGGTGGCAGTGGAAACTGTTGCCGCACCGTTGGCGTGCGGGGTGGGCAATACCGGCGATGGCAGTGACGTTAATCGGGGCACGGGTGATGGCAAGTTCCGCGTTTTCTGTGGGATGGCGTTCGGTGAGAGCAGGGTTGGACGGACACCGGCGGCGGGGCGATTGCCGCACGCGGCAACGGTGACAATTGCTATCGCGGCAGTCACGCCGAGTACCCATTGTTTCGCTCGAAAGTCCATATTCCCTTCCCCACAACTCAATTCGGAATAAAGTTTTTCAATCCACAAATGGACACAGATATTCACTGATAACCACAGAAAAATGAAAAATCCGTATTAATCTGTGGACTATTTTTATCTCACTTGAGCGTTATTCCTCTTATCCCGAATTCAGGTCCGCAGCCTGTCAAATCGCTCACAGTATACCACTCAACCGAGTATAATTCAAACTGATATTGTCTATCTTTACAATAGGATTTCTCTATGGTAAAATCAATATTGATGGAACGTTTGGATACTACAAAACTGAAAACTTTTGTCATCATCGCACAGGAAGGTAACTTTACCCGCGCCGCCGCCCGGCTGAATTTAACGCAACCCACAGTGAGCCAGCAGCTCGCCACGCTGGAAAAATCTCTGGGGGTAACCCTTATCGAACGTCATCCCCGCCACCTGAAACTCACCCCTGCCGGAAAAACGTTGCTGGCATACGGTGAACGCATATTGATTCTGTGCGGTGAAGCCAAACAGCGCACCCGCGAAGTGGCGGGCAAAGCGCGGCGCACGTTGCGGGTTGGGGTGGGACATACACTGGCAATTTATCTACTGCCCGACATCCTGCACCAACTGCACGACTTTCAACCGGAAGTGGACATCCGGGTGCAAGCGGGCAATACCGGTGACCTGCTCACCGCCACCGCCGAAGGGCAGGTGGAATTGGCGCTAGTCGGCTCACCGGCGCAACACGCGCAGTTGGACGTTTCCGCGTTTATGAATGACCGGTTGGTGGTGATTGTTTCCACCAACGACCCGTGGGTGGGGCGCGCATCGGTAACGCTGAACGATGTGCGCCGCCGAACCTTGCTCACCCGTGAACGCGGTTCGGCATTACACGCCTCGGTAGAAAAGCTGCTGGGCGAAAATCATCTAGCCGGTCCACAAGTCATCATTCTGGGCGAAACAGAAGCCATCAAACGCAGTGTAGAAGCCGAGTTGGGCATCGCACTCATACAGGGTATCGCTGTGCAGCGGGAACTGGCGCAGGGGTTTTTGCATGCCGTGCCGCTGATTGGCGCGGATATTCGGCGCACATATAATATCGCGCGCCGCAAACGCCAACCCCTTTCTGCACCCGCCAAATTATTGGTTGAACTTTTGTTAAAATCTGTAAAATTGAAGTACAATGCACTCGTTGCGAAATAAATTTCGGGCATAGATAAAGGAACTCACCTTCAATGACGTCACATTTATTAGAAAATAAAGTTGCCATCATCACCGGCGCAGGAAAAGGCATTGGCAGAGCCACCGCGAAACTCTTTGCGCGGGCGGGGGCGGCAGTAGTGCTCGCCAGCCGTACCCCCGCCGACATCAACGCCGTTGCCGACGAAATAAAAACTGCCGGGGGACACGCGCTCGCTATCCCCACCGACATAACCAATCAAAACAGTATTGACCAACTGGTGATGCTCACCTTGCGCGCCTTCCGCCATATTGACATTTTGGTCAATAACGCCGCCATCGTCCACCCCATTGGCAAAACGTGGGAAGTTGACCCCGTGGCATGGCAGTATCTCATTCGCACCAATCTTATCGGACCGTTTTTGTGCGCGCGTGCCATACTGCCTCATATGATTGACCGTGGCGACGGACACATCATCAACGTAACTTCCGGCGCAGCATACAGCGATATTGTTGGAATGAGCGCCTACTGCGCCGGGAAAGCCGCGCTCGACCGTTTTACCACCATTTTGGCGCAAGAAGTTGCCGACACCGATATTGTGGTGTGCGGGATGAGTCCCGGCGCTACCGACACCCCTATGCAAGCGGAAATTCGCAATGTCAGCAAAGTCACCTTCCCGCTGGTAGATTATTTTCATCAGCGGTTTGAAGAAGGCTCGCTCACATCGCCGGAAGACGCCGCCCGTTTGAATTTGTGGCTCGCCACCCGCGGCGACCAAAACGGGGTTATCGCGCCTATTTCCGACAAATCCATTCGTGATGAATTGGCAAAACTGCCACTGTAAATATGCCATCAAAAGTCAAAGTCGACTCACAAAAATTTATCAATCAGGAGAACAGAAATCAAATGGCTTACGATAAAATTATTGTCCCGCAAACAGGAAAGAAAGTAGAAGTGCAAAACGGGCAAGTAAATGTTCCCGATAATCCTATCATTCCCTTTATTGAGGGAGACGGTATTGGGTCAGACATCACCGCCGCCGCAAAGCGTGTTTTGGATGCCGCCATAGAAAAAGCCTACGCCGGCAAGCGAAAAATTGTGTGGATGGAAATCTATGCGGGTGAAAAAGCCGCCAATATTTACGGTGGCAATTATATGCCGGCAGAAACTCTTGACGCCATCAAAGAATTCATCATCGCCATCAAAGGTCCGCTCACCACGCCCATCGGGGGCGGATTCCGCAGCTTAAATGTCACCCTGCGCCAAACGCTTGACCTGTACGCCTGCGTGCGCCCGGTGCGCTGGTATACAGGCGTTCCCAGCCCGGTAAAACATCCGGAAAATGTCAACATGGTCATTTTCCGCGAAAATACCGAAGACGTGTACGCCGGTATCGAATATGAAGTCGGGTCGCCCGAAAACGAAACGCTCACCAAACTATTGCGCGATGAATTCGGCGCAAAATTCTTCGACGGCTCCGGCATCGGCATCAAACCCATCAGCGCGTTTGCCAGCAAACGGCTCGTCCGCAAAGCGATTCAATATGCCATTGAATACGGGTTTAGCAGCGTAACGCTGGTACACAAAGGCAACATTCAAAAATTCACCGAAGGCGCATTCCGCAAATGGGGATACGAAGTTGCGCACGATGAATTTGGCGACGTGACCATCACCGAAGCGGACATGTGGGACAAATATGACGGTAAACAACCCGCCGGCAAAATCCTCATTAAAGACCGCATCGCCGACATTATCTTCCAGCACGCCCTGTTGCGCCCCAAAGAATTCGGCGTGCTGGCAACCACCAACCTCAACGGTGATTACCTGAGCGACGCATTGGCGGCGCAGGTTGGCGGCATGGGGGTTGCTCCGGGCGCCAACATCGGTGATTTTGTGGCGCTGTTTGAAGCCACTCACGGCACCGCTCCCAAATACACAAAACTCGACAAAGTTAATCCCGGCAGCCTGATTTTCTCCGGCGTGATGATGCTGGAATATATGGGCTGGCACGAAGCGGCAGAACTCATTCGTGAGTCGTTCAAAAAAACGGTGGCGCAAAAAACTGTCACCTACGATTTCGCCCGTCAAATGGATGGCGCAACCACCTTAAAAACATCAGAATTCGGCACGGCGATGATAAACAATTTGTAGAAAATAACACGTAAAATGGGGGTGGGGGACTATGCACCCGCCCCCATCAATTTAAGTGTGAGCGGAGGTGGGTATGCAATTATCACATTCCGAAAAAATAAAACTGGCCGTCGGAGCGATTGTGGGGGCGGTGCTGGGTGCCGGAGCGGTGTGGACGCTGATGCAAACTGCCGACGAGCCGTCACCCGATGAGTTGCCCGCTCCCATTTCTCCCAAAGAAATTTTAACACTCACCGGCACAGCCGCGGCGCTCATTAAGGGACTGATTGACTTTCGGCACAGGTTAAAATAGATTGCATCAACAATACCGGAGGATAATATCATGAAAATGAAAAATAACACGTATAAAAAAATCGAAATTGTCGGCACGTCAGAAAACAGCATAGAAGAAGCCGTGCAAAATGCGGTCACCAAAGCGAGCGAATCGGTGCGCAACATGCGCTGGTTTGAGGTTATTGAAACCCGCGGGACAATTTACGAAGACCAAGTGTCACAATGGCAAGTCACCCTAAAAATCGGTTTTACGCTTGACGAATAGCCCTCATTACCATTTTAGCGGGCGCTCAAAGACCTCTTTGATGCGCTCCATAACCAACCCCGGACGCAATACCACCGCCAACCGGGGGTTCATCGGAGGGCGGTAGGTTTCTAAAAATTTGCACACCGCTTCACGGATCGGTAGGCATACGTCGGAACTCCAGTCAATCCGGAGAACAGTGTATGACTCCTCC
>CAYZQQ010000070.1:0-12070 GCA_964480075.1 uncultured Anaerolineaceae bacterium | reverse complement strand
TTTATCAGTGGGACCCAAAGCCGCCGGATTCGCACTGCTGGTACGGGTTATGACCATCGCCTTCCCCGCATTCGCCACGGTTGCCAACACCAATTGGGTGTTGCTGTTGGCAGGTATTTCTATTTTGACCATGACCTTTGGTAATGTAGTGGCAATGTGGCAAAGCGACATCAAACGATTGTTCGCCTATTCCAGTATCGCTCAAGTGGGCTATATGCTCATCGGGGTGGTGGCGATTGCGCCGCAATACTTTGGCGGCACGCCCGTCATCGAGGGGTGGAGTCAGGGGTTGAATGGCTTGCTGCTGTTCCTGTTCGGCTATCTATTCACCAATATCGGGTCATTCGCCATCATTCTGGCGGTAGAGAACAAAACCGGCTCCACCGATTTGGACACCTATAACGGGTTGATAAAACGCTCGCCGTATCTGGCGATTGCTTTTATTGTTTTCTTGCTATCGCTCATCGGCATTCCGCCCACCGCCGGATTTATGGGCAAATTGCTGGTTTTCGGCGCGGCGGTCAAACAGCAAATGTTTGTGCTGGCGGCTATCGGGGTGTTCAATAGCGTCATATCCGTTTACTATTATTTCGGCATCGCCCGCAAAATGTTCTTCAGTCCCGCCGGTGACGACAGCCCCATCCCCGTCAGCGTTTCGCTGAACACGGTGGTCACCGTATCGCTGGTGTTGGTGCTGGCTATCGCCATTTTTGCCCAGCCATTCATCAATTGGGTGTCCGGCTCCAGCCATCTTTTGGCAACAGTATTCTAACTTTCAAACGCTTTCGGTTTATTTAATGGGGACACAAGATTGTGCCCCCATTTTTATTGCAACCGTCCCCCGTGTATAATAGAACCCATTGAAACTTTTTAAGTTTTCTGGAAAATAGTTTATCTTGGGATGTCATTCCGGAATTTCCAGCAGGGAAATATCCGGAATCCATATTTTTTATGGATTCCCGCTAAAAGCATGCGGGAATGACAGTGTTTTTGGGTGATGTTCGCAGCAAAAATTGCGTTCCAAATCAGAGTTTAAAAAGTTTCATTTAGTTCAGTTCATACCCCAACCATCACAAGGAGATGTTTATGGAGCAAGCTGTTTTTAACGTTTTGAGCGACCTGGAAATGCGCGACGAGCGCGAACGAATGCAAAATCTCCCCGTTGAGGAACGCATTTTAGCGCTCAATCCCGATGCGGCAAAACTGCTGTATATCAACGGGCTGAGCGCCAACGCGAAAAACATCGTCGAAGTGGGCACCAATCGCGGGTACTCCACCCTATGGCTGGCGCTAATTGCCCGAAAAACCGGCGGGAAAGTCATCACCTGCGAAATTAACCCCGCCAAAGCCACCGAAGCCCGCACTTATTTTGAAAAAGCAGGGGTATCCGGCTACATTGAAATTCTGGTGGGCGATGCGCGCGAAACGCTGCGTAATCTAACAGAGCCGGTTGACCTGTTTTTTATTGATGCTGTTAAAGGGCAATACGAAACCTATTTTGATGTGATGTACAAACAATTGCACATCGGCAGTCTCGTCATTGCCGATAACGCCATTTCGCATGGTGACGCTCTGCTCGATTACATAATGTACGTGCAGAACCATCCAAATTTGGAAAGCATCACCGTGCCCATCGGCAGCGGACTGGAAATTACTGTAAAAGCTCGTGAATAATTGATGCCCGTCAAAAATATTATTGCCGTTTTTCTGGATGGTGTCGGATTGGGGGCTGATGACCCCACCCGCAACCCATTTGCCGCGCCGAATGCCGCGCCATTTCTGCGTTCAATGCTGGATGGACGTGCGCCGGTGCAAAAATCCGCCGGGTTTAGCGCCGATTCCGCCACGCTCATCGGGCTGGATGCGGCAATGGGCGTGCCGGGTCTGCCACAATCGGCAACGGGACAAACAGCAATTTTGACGGGCATTAACGCGCCACAAACTCTCGGTGAGCATTTTGGTCCCTATCCCAATGCCGCGCTGAAGGATTTGCTGGCGACTCGCACAGTTTTTCACCGGCTGCTTGCCGCCGGAAACGCCGCATCGTTCGCCAACGCCTACCCCGACCGATTCTTGGCTCGGCTGGCTCGCGGCACAGAGCGATTGAGCGCCAATACACGCGGCGCACTTTCGGCGGGGCTAAAATTGCGCGGTGCGGATGACCTGCGGCGCGGGCGGGCAGTTTCGGCGCTGCTGACCAATCGCTATTGGCGCGACTGGGGCGTGGATGTGCCGCTCATTTCAGCACGGGAGGCGGGCGCGCAATTGGCGGCGCTATCTGCCGACCATCGTCTAACCTATTTTGAAATGTGGTATACCGATGTGGTGGGGCACAAACAGGATGCGGCGCAAGCCAGCAAACTCATCGCCATGTTGGATGACTTTTTTGCCGGTATTGCGTGCGCTATTGAGTCCCAAAAAACGCTGGTGTTGGTTTTTAGCGACCACGGGAATATGGAAGATTTATCTACCCGCAAACACACCGACGCGCCCGCGCTGGGGCTGGCATTCGGCGCGGAACATTACCGCGCCGCCAAACTCCGCACCCTGACAGATATTGCGCCGTTTATACTGACGCAATTGGCAAGATAACCTCGTAGAGCAACCCTCGTGGTCGCACGGTATGGATTCCCGCAAAAACGGGAATGGACATCGCAGCAAGTTTTGGGCATTGAATCTATCGCTCCGGCAGATACGCCCGCAGCATGGTAGAATTGTCTGTGGCAGTGATGGAAAATTTGCCCTGCGCTGCCGGAACCAAACAAAAACGGATGGCGGGTAATCCAATTTCATCACCACCGGGCGTTTCCAGCGCGGCGAAACCTTCTACTGTGCCCCAAATCTCCATCGTGGAACCATCCGTTTCCCCGTGGAAAACCGTCCCTGCCGCCAGCGATACTTTTTCAACCACAAAATATTCACACCGGCTTATTTCGTGGCGAGTGATACCGGCTTCCGCCGCAATCAGTTTCGGCGTGACGGCGCACGGCTCAATTTGGTTAAAATTGATAACCTTCATCGCCCGTCGAATGTGCAGCGGACGCGGATTTCCGTCTGCGCCGAGCCTCCCCCAGTCATACACCCGATACGTCACATCTGAATTTTGCTGAATTTCTGCCACAACCGTGCCCTTTAACAGCGCATGTACCGACCCCGCCGCTACAAAAACGGCATCGCCGCTTTTTACAGGGAGATAATGCAGTTGCGTTTCCAGCGTATCTTCGGCAATTGCCCGCCGAAAACTGTCGGGCGTGACCCCGTTCTTCACGCCAAAAATGAGATGCGCGTCCGGTTCGGCGTGCAGCACATACCACATTTCTGTTTTGCCCAGCTCATTGTTTTCGTGTGCGCGCGCATATTCATCATTTGGATGAACCTGCACCGATAAATTCCGGTTGGCATCGAGCAATTTTATCAACAGGGGAAATTTGTGGCGTTCCAGCGCCCACTGCGCGCGCGTGCCAACCAGTTTTTCGCCCAGTGCCAGCAACACCTGCGGCAGCGCATGTCCCTGCCATACGCCGGCATCAATCACGGTTGCAGCAGCGGGATGTCCGGAAATTTCCCAGCTTTCGGCGGTGATACCGGGGGGAAGTTGGCGGTGATACAGTGTTTCCAGATTGCGCCCGCCCCAAATATAATCGCGCAGTTGAGGGGTAAATGTCAGCGGATAAATGACTGTGGTCATAAAAGGCTCCTTTGGGGTGGCGGGACAACAAATGACAAATCGTCAATTAGTGCCTCTGTTTTCATCGTGCTATAATTTAGCCCATTGATTTAATTGAGGCAATTTGCCAATGTATATTCGGCAAGAGAAAAAGAAAAAAGTATCGGTGGTGCGGGTTTTTATTTTAACCGTGCTGATTTTATTGGGACTGTGGTTTCTCCGAGCACAACCAAAATGGGCTCATCCATTTGTGCCCTCGCCGACCCCCACCCTGTCCGCCACCTATTTCATCACCAGCGGCGACATTCAATTTGCCAACGGACAATTACGCGAAGCGATTGCCAGCTATGAAAACGCCATATCACTGGAACCTGAAAACGATGTGCCATATATTCGGCAATCGAAATTACTGGTTTTCACCGGCGACACCGCCAAAGCAGTCATTCGCGCTGAGCAAGCGATGTTGCTGAACCCCACCCGTGCCGAGAATCTCGCCGAATACTGCGAAGCGCTCGATTGGGAAGGCGATTACGGTAAAGCTTTTGATGCCTGCGAATGTTCCATCGAGCTTGACCCGAATTATGCTCCCGGATACGCTTATCTTTCGGAAGTGTATGCCGATCAGGCTGACTGGGTTCCGGCACGAAACACGGCACAAAAAGCGCTGGAAATCGATTTTCAAAATCCGGAGGCACACCACAATATGGGGTATGCGCTGGAGGTGCAGGGCAGATACCGGGAAGCTGTGGAGTTTTACGAAAATGCCATCAAACTGCGTCCCAAACTTGCGCCGTATTATATGGCGGCAGGCAGAAATTATTACTGGCTGGGGAAATTTAATACGGCGGCAGACCGTTTTGAAGAAGCGATAAAATTGATGCCTGCCAATGCAGCGGGATACGATCAGTTGGGCTGGACTTTTCACGCCAATGGGCAGGATACCCGCGCCATTGATGCGCTGGAGCAGGCTATCAGCGTGGATGCCGGTTACGCGCGGGCGTGGGGTCGGTTGGGCACAATTTACTATCTGCGGCAAAATTACGAAGAGGCATTAAAGCTGTTGCCCACCGCCGTGGATTTATCGGAAAAGGAGTATTTGCGCAAAGCTCGCCGCATTGATATTTTGACGCAAATTGAAACACCGTCGGGTACAGAGAACGTACCGATATTGCAGGGCCGGTTTGAGCAACCACCAGACAGCACGACACTTATGCTCACTGCAATTCTATCCCCCGTGCAGTGGGCGCAATCGGCGCCGCCCATCAAAGCAGCCGGCTCGTGCGGCAATCTCATCGCCCACGGTATTTCAGAAAAAATAAATTTGACCAGCCCCACTCAAGATGTCAGTTTCAGCATCCCGTTTTCTCAAACCACGGGTATTGCCACCCTGGATTTAACCACCGGCGGAGTCACCGTCAAACTGGATAAATTACCGCGTCCACAAAGTGTACCGTATAACGTTCAGGTAAATTTCCAGCCCGAGTCCGTGGAAGGTATCGGCTATCTGCAACCGGATGCAGGCGGAAAAACCGATGAGGCGTTCACGATTGCCACTAAAACCAGCGCTCCGGTGGAATATTATTATGAGTTGGGGCTATCGTATGCCTATCTGCGCCCGCCTCAATGCGAAAATGCCGTCCCGTGGCTGTTAAAAGCGCTAGAGAAGGATTCGGCATATTACAATCCTGCATGGGCAGGTTTAAAGATTTGCCCCAGCGAACAATCGCCGCCGACACCGCTGCCGACGTTCACCCCCAGCCCCACCGCGACAAAATAACAGTATGACCATCGCATTGGACAACGAGCGCAATTATGCTATCATCCAGCAAACTTGTATTGAGCGTCCGCACTCATCATGACCGAACAAACCACATTTATCTGTGAAAATTGCCAAACCGAATTTCCCGCCGAATTGCCCCGTTGTCCCACCTGCGAGCAGCCAAATCCATCGCTGATAAACATCCCCGATGACGATGATGCTATTGACCACCTGCTCTCCGAAACGATTGCTCCGCATCCGTGGTGGCGCACGCGGTTGGGGTGTACAAGCACGTTTATTGTTTTGCTGTTGATTATCGGGGGAATTGCACTGGGCGGATACGATGGATTGAAAGAACGCACAACCCGCCGTGAAACGCAGGTTGAGCAACTGTATCACCAAGCAGAGCAATACGCCGCCAACGACCAAACCGAATTGGCAATTGCCAAATTAGACCAACTGCTCACCTTTGACCCGGCATACCCGCAGGCGCGGAAACTGCTGGCGCAACTGCAAACGGTTGCCACGCCCACCGCGCAACCTGTTTCGGCACCACGGCAAAATGTGGCGGCGGATTTATTCGAGCAGGCAAAAACGCTCACGCTACAGGGTGATTGGCAGCAGGTTATCGAACTGTACAAACAGATTCGCGATATTAATCCAACGTACCAACCCGGCGAAGTATCGGCTGCGCTATATAACGCTAATTTTGAACTGGGTTTGCGGTTGGAAACCGAAGGCGATATGAATGGCGCACGCCACGCATTCGATGAAGCATTGGTAGAACGCCCCAACGACCCGCCGGTGACCGCCGAATGGGAGAAGGTCTCGCTATACCTATCTCTGGATACCGCCGCCCCCACTGATTTTGAGAATACATTGGTGGTACTCAACCGCCTGTATGCCCTTGACCCAAATTTTGCCGATGTGGCTGACCGGCTTTTTGACACGTATCGCAATTACGGTGACAACTTGGCAACTCAGAACGAATGGTGTCTGGCGCAAGCCCGATATGAGGCGGCATTGAAATTGCGCGCCGATTCGTCGCTGGCATCCCTGGCAAACGATGCCGCCTTCCGCTGTAAAAACAGCGAACGTACCAAGCAAGCCACGGTTGCGCCCACTCCCCGCGCGACCACCGCCATCACCGGCACAGCAACGGTTACTGCCGTCACTGCCATCAGTCAAACCGGTGTTTTCACCGGCGGCACGGGCACGCTTTATTTTGCCCGGTTCAACATCGCCGATAACCTGTGGGAAATCATCGCCCATAATTTGGGCAGCGGGAAAGAAACCATTTTGCTGAATAATGGGCTGCAGCCGGCAGTCAATCAGGGCGTGCTGGTGTACCACAGTTTAGATGCTGCCAGCGAAGGACTTCACAGTCGAAAGTTGAACACAGGCAGCGATGTCCGCGTGACTCAATTTGCGGAAGATGCTCTGCCACGATGGGGAAAAAGTGCCAATGAATTTGTATTCGCCTCTCAGCGTTCCGGCGACCGTCGCTGGCGCATCTACAGCACTTTTGCCGATGGAAAGAGTGATGCGCAGGAACGCGGCGATGGACGCACACCCGCGCTGTCGCCCACTGATGAAACAATTGTTTATCAGGGTACGGACCCACAGGGCAATCAACCGGGGTTGTATCAAATACCGCTCGGTGGCAGCACACCCACCCGACTGACCACCGATGACAGCGACCGTAGTCCGGCGGTATCAGTAACCGGGTCTGTCGCATTTATGACGGCACGCGGGGGCAATTGGGATATATTTTTGCTTGAGAAAAATTCAGATACCGCAGCGCCACTCATCGCCACCGCCGCCAACGAAGGCTTGCCCGTCTGGTCGCCGGATGGCACGCAACTCGCATTTGTGTCGGACGCAGGCGGCATGTGGCGCATCTATATGCTCACGGTGGGAGATGAAGCGCTACCGCAAGCTGTTGCCGATTGGGGTACGAACCATCCGGATTGGCTGCAACAGCAACTCAGTTGGGCGCCATAATATTGCGTTTTTTGTCGGGGGCAGATTTTGAGGAATGACCGGATTGCGCTATAATTTGGTCTGCATTGCGGGGTGTAGCTCAGCCCGGTTAGAGCGCTGCGTTTGGGACGCAGAGGTCGTTGGTTCGAATCCAATCACCCCGACCATGTACACTTGCGGGTGTAGTTCAATGGTAGAACATTAGCCTTCCAAGCTAAATATACGGGTTCGATCCCCGTCACCCGCTTTCCATGCTATTTTCTCCGGGGCCCTTAGCTCAGCGGTTAGAGCAACCGGCTCATAACCGGTTGGTCGCTGGTTCGAACCCAGCAGGGCCCACAAAAAAACTCTGCAAAATGCAGAGTTTTTTTGTTTTCTTAAGTTTGACGTTCTCCCCACGCTTCAGCGAATTATGCAGGTTACAATTCTGCATCCATCAACTTAATTTGTACCGATGGCTCCATTCCCATTCGCCCGCGCCACAAACGAGCCAACGGTTTGTGCGCCACCAACTCGGCGGTAATAATCTCAGCCACATCTGCGGGGGTGACCCGCCCATACCAATCTCCCGCCGGATAGCAAATTAAATTGCCGGCAAACCGATGTTGCCCCACATGACTGCTGGTGTACAATTCCACTGCCCCGCGCCGCCCCGATGATGCCAGCGCTGCATTGAGCGCCGCCAGCACGGCGGGTCCCCGCTCGCCGCAGCGACCATCGCGTGCCCCGTGTCCGCACACCAACCACACCGGCTTTTCCAACAATTCCCATTGCAATCCGACATCGGTTTCACCCTGCAATATCCGGATGAATACCGGAATATCGGCTCCGGTCAGCCCGATGAATTTTTTATTTGCCGGAAAAAGCATCACCTCATACCCTTCACCGCGCGGCGGTGCATCGCACGCGGTAATTTTGGCGAAACCGGGTATGTTTGCAGTTTTAATTGCCTTTGTCAACGCCCGAATAAAAGCATCGCCTGCTTCTATTTTTGGCTCCCATTGATGGTGCCCGGTACACACAACGATGTGCTGGTCGTAATATTTCACCGTGCCGGGCAATGGTGAAACGGTGTCGAATGGTTCATGTTCCATCGATATATCCTTTCGCAAATATCATTATCGGCATTATACTCGTCTCAATTATTACAGCAAATCTTGTAAAAATTGGACGTTAAAAATAACTGTGGTAAAATACACAACTGATTTGAACATTAGAGTTTCATTCGAGGAGACACATTTTGGACTTGAAACGCGTAGTTTTAATTCATCCCGGCAGAGAAGGACGGATTTTGGGAAAAGCCCCTTCGCCGTCATACACCTTAATGCGGCTGGCATCACTGGTGCCGGATGAGATAGACGTAGAAATTTGGGAAGAAAATATGGGGTCGCTGGATACCCGCATTCGCAACGAATTGGGGCCAACCGATTTGGTGGGTATCACCTCAAAAACACTGGCGATTGAAACGGCAGAGAAGTTCGCACGACTGGCACACGAAGCGGGCGTAAAAGTTATCGCGGTGGGCGGCGCGCATGCCACGCTGATGCCGGAAGATGTTGAACGTTGGGCAGATGTGGTTTTTACCGGCGAAGCTTATTTCACGTGGCCCCAGCTCATTCAGGATTTTATGAATGATACCGTTAAATCCCATTACAACGATACGGAATGGGCAGATTTGGCGGGGGTGGCGCGGCTCACCGACCGGGTGATTGAAATGGTGGATGAAAATCGGCACTATTGGACACCGTTGCTGGAAGTGACACGCGGCTGCCCGCGCAATTGCTCATTCTGCACCGCGATTCGGGTGAGCGGGCAAAAAATGCGGTTCCGCCCCGTGGAAGAAATTGTGGAAGAAATTGAACGCCGCAAAATTGACCGTTTCTTCCTGACCGATGACAATTTCGGACTGGCGTTTCGGCTTGACCCGGAGTACATTGAAAAACTCTTTTTGGCGCTGGCAAAATTGCCTTTGCGCGGCTGGACAACCCAAGCAGAAATGATGGTCGCTGAATACCCGGACCTGCTGGATTTGGCACGAAAAGCGCATCTTGACAAATTTTTCATCGGCTTTGAATCGGTTAATCCCAAAAATCGCCGTGAATTGGGTGGCAAGAGCAAAGGTCTCACCGAACAATATCGCCGTGCCATCAATAATGTGCATCAGCATGGTATTGGCGTGGTTGGCTTGTTTGTGTATGGTTTTGATGAAGATACCCCCGCAACAATGTGGCAAACGTGGGATTTTGCCCGTGATACCGGGTTGGATAGTATGAGCCAAACCGTACTCACCCCGTACCCCGGCACGCCATTCCGTGCCCAGCTCATCCGTGAAAACAGACTCATCCCAAATATCCCGTGGCGATTGTATGACACAGCGCACATTACCTACTACCCGCAACAAATGTCGGTAGAAGAATTTGCTCGCGAATACGACAAAATTTGCAAAGCTGTTTACCATCCGGTGCGTATTGCTCAACGCGGGTTGCGCGCACTGGCTCGTGTTTCAAAATATTCTGTGGCAATGGTTCCACGCAAAACCTTCAGCAGTTTCAGTACCGATTTCGGTTACCGGAAGACATTTGAATGGCGATATGCTGTGTGACCCCGCTGACACGTTATATGGGCAATCGGCTTGCTAAAAACACCCAATTCCAGTATGATAGCGCATTGAATTACCGACGGAAAGCAATCTCTCTCCGGCGGTTTCAATGCCAATTTTCAGGCGGTCATCAAGGGAGGCTATCATCTCCACGCAAAACCAAACGCCGTATTTAACCGTGGTCATCCCTGCTTATAATGAAGCCATACGATTGCCCACCACCCTGCAACAAGTGGTATCATATCTGGAAACACGGTCATTTACCGCCGAGGTGCTGGTGGTTGATGACGGCAGCAGCGACAACACTGTGGCGCTGGCAGAAAACATTGCCGGGGAACACCCCATCGTACGCATCATTAAAAACGACCATCGCGGCAAAGGGTACACCGTGCGCACGGGGATGCTGGCAGGACGCGGCAAGTTCATTCTCTTCTCCGATGCCGATTTAGCCGTACCCATTGCAGAAACCGCTAAACTGCTGTCGCATCTGGAAAACGGATACGATGTGGTCATCGGCTCCCGCGAAGGACAGGGCGCAGAACGCATTGATGAGCCGTGGCGCCGGCATTTTATGGGACGCGTGTTCAACTCGCTCATTCATCTGATTGCATTGCGCGGCTTTCAAGACACTCAATGCGGCTTTAAAGCATTCAGCCGCCCTGTCGCCCAAAATTTATTCAACCGCGTGCAACTGTACGGCGAAAATGCCACGGTTCTCACCGAAGCCGCCGTGACCGGATTCGATGTGGAGATATTATTTCTGGCGGTAAAATTTGGCTATCGCGTCAAAGAAGTTCCCGTCAAATGGATTTACGGCGAAGAAACAAAAGTAAATCCGCTCAAAGACTCATGGCGTAATTTAAAAGATGTCATTGCCGTTCGCTGGAACGACATTACCGGAAAGTACACCAATTAACTCAATTCCTATTTACAAACCGCCAAAACCCATTATAATAAAAGGTATGAACATCTTAAAAGTTGCAATTAAATTGATGCCTATGATAATGTTCTGCCGCCCAACGGCGGTTTTGGTTGGGTAGCAGATGCGCATTCTGCCCCCGGACAATACCGCACGTTATGTGCGGCTTTTTATTTTCTGAACGACCCTAAAAATGAGTAACCCGTTGCATAAACAATAGCAACGCCACCCTCCCGCAATCATCTTCTCAGGAGAAAAGCATTATGACCGAAAACATTCTGGTATGCACTGCCTGGCCCTACGCCAACGGCGACCAGCACTTGGGGCATGTGGCGGGCAACTTCCTTCCCGCCGATATTTTCGCCCGATACCACCGTCTCAAAGGGAATAGTGTGCTGATGGTATCCGGTTCTGACGCGCATGGCACGCCCATCACCGTAAAAGCCGACGAAGAAGGCGTTTCGCCGCGCGATATTTTTGAACGCTACCACCATCGTTTTTTGGAAACCTTCATCGGGCTGGGTATCAGTTACAACCTGTTCACCCATACCAACACTGAAAACCATGCCCGCGTTTCGCAAAATATTTTTACTGCCGCGCTGAACAATGGCTACATTTACAAAGAAACGCAGCAGCAATTTTACTCTGCCGCGCTGAACCGTTTTCTGCCCGACCGTTACATCGAGGGCACATGCCCCAAATGCGGCTACGAATCGGCGCGGGGCGACCAGTGCGATAATTGCAAAACTCTACTGGACTCAACCGAGCTCATCAACCCGCATGCCAAAATGGACAACTCGCCGCTGGAATTGCGCGATACCGAACATTTTTTCCTCGATTTGGCGAAATTGAGTGACCAAATTTTGGCATATCTGGAAGATGGCAAAGAGTTTTGGCGTCCCACTGTTATCAATTTCAGCAGAAATTATGTCAAAGAAGGGCTGCGCGGGCGACCCATCACCCGTGATATTGACTGGGGTATCCCCATTCCGCTGGCAGGATACGAGAGCAAGCGGCTGTATGTCTGGTTTGAAGCGGTTATCGGCTATCTGAGCGCCAGCATCGAATGGTCGGTGAACCACGGCACGCCCGATGCGTGGAAAGAATGGTGGTACAATCCTGCCGCCAAAACATATTACTTTA
>CAYZQQ010000069.1:0-12203 GCA_964480075.1 uncultured Anaerolineaceae bacterium | reverse complement strand
AGATTCGCAATTTGAAAATGTTCTGCCAGCCGCAGCCACAAATCGTAATCTTGCGTTACCCGAAAATCTTGGTGGTAGCGCCCGACTTTTTCCGCAGCATCTTTGGTGAACATTACCGAGCCGTGACAAAAAATATTGCCATCCTGCAACCGGGCGTTGAGCGCAGCGTTTGTTTCCGGCAGTGCAACTTCTTCCAGCCGTTGCCCCGTTTCGCTGATAACATAATAGCCGGTTCCCAGCAGCCCCACTGCCGGATGTGCCAGCATATATTCCACCTGCTGTTGAAACCGGTCGGGCAGTGAAATATCGTCGGCATCATGACGGGCAATCAATGTGCCTTTGGCTACCGCCAACCCTCTGTTCAGTGAACGGGTCTGCCCAATATTGGCTGAATTTGAAAGGCAGACAATTCTGGAGTCGGGATAACTGTCGATGAGTGCGCCGGTGTGGTCGGTTGACGCATCATCCACGATAATCAACTCAAAATGGGAATAGGTCTGATTTAAGATGCTGTCGATGGCTTGGCGCAGAAAACGTTCACCATTGTAAACCGCCATCACCACCGAAACCAGCGGGGTCGATTCTTCAGGCATGATTCCTCCCGGTGAACAACCGGCGTTTCACCCTGCCGCCGAATCTGCGCCCCCGGCGAATCCCTGCCGCGAGCATTCCGGCGGTTTTGCGGACAATTTTGTCGAAGGTTTCCGCCTGCCGGTCTGCCCAGCCCAATGCATGGTCGGGTTTTTTCCACCGCCGGTGCCACCCCATTGAACAGCTATCGTTAAAGCGCCACTCCCACTGCAACACCGGCTCGTCGGTTAAAATTTCGCTAATGAGCGCCAGGGTGTGAATGCGAAACCATGTGGGGAACAGATTTGATTCATTGGCGGCGGATGCCGTTTTTTGGATACCCAGATGCACAAACGGCTGCCGCAAACGATAGACAAATCCGCCATCGGGCATGTGCCGTTGCAAAATGTGTTGCAACCCTTTTCGCAAAGCTATACGAATTTCCGGGCGCCGATAGTTGTTCTGTTTGTACATGTTGACCAAAATATCAACGGTATCCGTGTCTTCACATGCGCCGCCACCGCCATCGGGGTGAAAGCCGCCGTCGGCATGTTGCAGCGATAGCGCAACATGCACCAGGCGTTCGGGAAACCGCACGGGATGTCGCTCATAATAATACACCAGCAATTGATGATACCCGCCATACAATGCCGCTACCGGCGAGCAAAAGCCATTCGAGCCCCACAATCCGGTAGCAGGGTCTACTGCCCGGTCGAGCCAATCGAAATATAAATTAAGCGCCGCCTGCGCCCCGTCAGTATGTTCAATGTCACGCAGGTGAATCAAGAACTGCCCTGCGAAAATCAAATTATTGCCCTCAAGCCATGCATCACGCCAATCTCTGGCATCAAGCCACGATTGCAGGTAATCCTGCGCCACAAATGGGCGAGCGAATGCCAGCGAGAATTTTGGCTGTGCGCCGAGCAAATTCAATGCGGGCAGCACATGCGCCGTCAAATGCTGTGAAACATGCTCAAACGAGTGTTTGCGGCTGGTGATTTCTTCCGGCGCCAATTCCGGTCCCATAAAATACCCGGTATCCGGGTCTTGCCACGAATTCAGATAGTCTGCCCAAGCCTGCTTCCGGCCCGCCGAAAGTGTATCCAAATGTCCGGTATAATGCAGCAGCATACATGCAAATGCAGACGCATATAGCGTTTCCGACCCGCCGGGTGTTGAGGCGAATCGCCAGCTATCCGGCTGTATTCTGCATCGTTCAACAAATTTAATGGTGTTGGCAACCAGTGTGCGCGCGTCCGTCAACTCAGCCATGATGAAAGGTCACGTCCGATTAAATCCTGAAGTTTCAAAATATCCTCTCGATAATCCCGCATCAATTCCTGCCGAATTTCGGGAGAAATATCTTGTTTGGCGCGGTTTCGTTTTTGAAGTTTCAATTTCATTTGCCGCCGCATCCCGGGTGGAATCAACCATCGTATCGCCGATTTCACGGAACTGGGTTTGTTCAGCAGGTTGTGCAATGTGGCGCTGCGGGCGCTGTCGGCAGAAACATTGTATCGTTGCGCAAAATCCGGCAAAAAGGAATCGTCCACATTCAAAAATTGGTAAATGTCTTTCAGCAAGCCTGTCGGGTCGGATTTTAAGTCGTCCATCAGATAGACTCGGATTTGCCGGCGGTCAAATGTATCAAAATATGGCTTCAGATGCAGGGTGTAAAATCCCTTATGTTTATAGTACCATGGGTGTCCCCACGCCTGCTCTTTGCGTGATTCTTCCGCATGGATTGCCTGCGCGAAATCGTCATACGGCTCAATTTTTAGATAGTTTCGTGCGTGCAAAAAATTAGAGTAGGCGCGTTCCACCGGCTGGCGGAGTATTGCAATCAATTTCATATCGGGCACATAATGCCGGATGCGAGCCGCTGTGCCGGGAGTGGGTAAATACCATGTGGACGCTTCACCCAACGCTGTTTCACGGTCAGCCGGTTGAAACAGGGCTTGATACACATCAATATCGGCAATTCTGGCAACTTCGGCGGGCAAGGTATACGGTGCATTAAATCCGAAATCTTCACTTTCCAGCGCAAAAAATTTCGGCTCTTTAACTTTGGGCATAAAAATTTGCGGGTGATTTTTCAGATAGCGGTATAACGATGATGTTCCGGATTTTTGCGCGCCAATGATGAGAAAATTCGGCATGGTCATAATTGTGTTTCCTTGACCGAGACCACATTTTCCCAGCTGCCATCGAACAAAAATCTGCCGCTACTGGAAGGGTTGCCCACAACCTTCAATTTAATGAATCGTTTCCAATCAAACCGCTCCGTGTGATTGGAGTTCCAGAGCGTGAAAAAGAAATTGAGTACCTGATTGTTGACCGGGATGCTTTTGAAATTAATATCAATGTACCCGGTTTCACCGATTGTTCCAAACTCGACGCCAAAATCACGGTTGGTCGCCTGAAACATATTGCCGCGCGTCATATCACGGATGACCACATCCAGCAGCGGATTTTTCACCGGTTCCGAGCTTCGGTAAAAAATACGCACTGTAACCGGGTCGCCGCATTGAATCTGGCTCACGGTTTTGCCGTCTCTATTCAGAAAAGAAATATCGGTGATTGCCATTCGCCCGGTACCATTAACCTCATCCATAACCGTAACCGTACCATCTTCAATTTCGCCGCTTGATTGTTTGCCCATCACATCATCGGTGTAGGCGGCGAGCGCCTCGCCGGGAGTGCCGACGAGCTGAATTGCGCCCTGATTAAGATATGCCACCCGGTCGCAAAAACTTGTCACGTGGTGCATATTGTGCGATACGAACACCACGGTGGTTCCGGCTTCGCGGATTTCACCGATTTTGTTCAGACATCGGCTCTGGAAAGAAACGTCACCCACGCTCAAGATTTCATCAACCAGCAATATTTCGGGGTTGGTATGCACCGCGACGGCAAAACCCAAACGCACATACATTCCGGATGAATATCGCTTGACGGGGGTATCCATAAATTCTTCAATCTCAGAAAACTCGACAATATCATCGTACAGCCGGTCGATTTCGTTTTTTTTCAGCCCCAAGATGGAACCGTTGAGATATACATTTTCTCGCCCGGTTAAATCGGGATGAAAGCCGGCGCCCAGTTTTATTAGCGCCCCAATTCGCCCGCGCACGGTGATTTCGCCCGCCGATGGGCTGATAATCCCGGCAAGCAGCGACAGCGCCGTGGTTTTCCCCGCGCCATTTGGACCGATAAGCCCCATCACTTCGCCCCGATTTACATCGAGCGATATATTGCGCAACGCCCACAACTCGTGGTTATTGTCGGTGATGCGGGTTTCAGGCGATATTTGATGGCTATCGTTTCGCTGCAGAAATTCCGGCAGCAAATATCGTAAATGCGAGCGACGGCTGCCCAGCAGATACCATTTGGATACATTGTGGAATTGAATTGCGGGTTCTTGATTCATATTGTTGTTTTTTCCGATTTAAGCTAATGGAGAAAAAGTTAATGTGCGTTAAATTATATCCGACATGGCCATTTCAAGCTTTTTAAAATACCCGTAGGAAACGCCAAATAATATCAGCGCTATGGCTGCGGCTAAACCAAGATGACCCCAGTCCGGCAGTTCTCCCTGTAAAATTACGCGACGATATGAGTCGATGAGGCTCGCCATCGGGTTGAGCATATAGAGCCACCGCCAGCGTTCCGGCACTTGAGAAATGGGGTAAATTACCGGCGAAGCGTACATCCACAACTGCATCGCCAGTGGAATGGCGAAAGAAATGTCGCGCAGAAAAACACTCACTGCTGACCCCAGCAATCCAATCCCCGCCGCCAAAATAATTTGGATGAGCAGTAAAACGGGCACAAACAGCAGGGTGGTATGCATCGGGATTTTGTACCACCATAACAAAACGATAAAAACCAATGATGCCACGGCAAAATCCACCAACCGCGCTAAAACAGCCGATAATGGCAATATCTCTCTGGGGAAATATATTTTTGTAACCAACTGCATGTTCGCCAAAATGCTCGGCACGGCTGAATTGATGGAACCGGCGAAGAATGACCACGGCAAAATTGCCGCATATGCAAAAACGGGATATGGCACATCGCCGCTGGGAACTTTTAAGAAACTGCCGAAGATGATACTGATAACCACCATTTGAAAAAGTGGTTGAACCAGCGCCCAGCCAAAGCCCAACGCCGATTGGCGGTATCTGCCCCGAATTTCTCTGATTGTCCATACCAGCACCAACTCACGGAACTGGTATAATAGACCGAAACTTTCGTTGAATGGGCGTTTCGGCTTTAATATTTTTGTTTGTGTGGACATATATTTTCCTTGTTGCGAACACGCAATTTTGATGAAACTTTTCCGGTGGTCGAGAATCAATTTTCATTTTGCAATCAATATCGTCGATATTGTTTAACAAAAACAACACCGGCAACCACCAGTAACGATATTAATCCCCCAAAAAGTATCGGTAATCCCGGATTTTGCAAAGTGTCTGCCGGTTGCGATGTTGCTGTATCGGAATATACCGGGCGGGTTATGAGCGCCAGTGTAACATCTACCGGCATCGGGGTGGGGGTGGGCAACGGAGTTGCCGTTGGTTTTGGAGTCGCAGTGGGCCACGGTTTCGGTTCATCGGGAGAAACCCCTTCCACTGTGCAATTCATAACCACAATTTCTTGCGTTAAATAGCTAAACCACGCTGCCACAAATTCGTTACCGCCAACAAAAGCAACCGCCGAGAATGCGCCGCCAATATCACCGAGTTTCCCGTCTCCAAAATTACCCACCGGCTTTGGGTCTCGCCAGCGGGTGCCGCCTTCCCAAATGCTGTGCCACAGGGTATTTGTCGAACCTCTGGCTTCGGCGGCAGCACAACCGGCAAATTTACAGACATCGCCGGAATCTTCGCGCAGGCGTCTCACCAAAAATGCGTGCAATCGTCCGGTATCATCCCACAAAAGATTGGCGAACCCATTGTCGGCAATCAACCACGGGAAGGTGTCGATGGGTTTGCCCCACGTTACACCACCATCATCTGAATATTGCGCTTGTGGGTATGCCCGGAATCCCCCTTCCCAAATAACAGCCAGTTGATTCTTACCCAAAACAGTCAAGTTGGTCCAATCACGCTCATATTCGTCGTTTCGGCGTTTGTCCAGCACCACCGGATAATCCCACGTCAGACCATCGTCCAATGAACGGGCAAAGTAGATGACCTGACCGTTACCGGACAAATCCCATTCTGTCCATGTGGCGTAAATTTTGTCGGGCGCATCCACCACCACCTGAATGTTGCTGGCGCCGCGGTCTAGCCCGGTGAAAATATAAATATCTTCCGGTGAAGACCATGTTAGCCCGCCATCTGTTGAGCGGATATATGTTACTGATGGCGCATCATTGGCGCGCGTTTCCCCATACACAATATGTAAGGTTTGCGGTGAATCATACGCTATATCGAAAGAATATTGGGTGCCGGTTTGGTCGGTTGCCAGCATGACCGGTTTTTGCCATGCCGAAGCCGCACCTGCCATATCTGCCCGTGTCGAACTGTAGAAAAATGTATTGTCGGGACCCATCCATGCCAGATGAATGACCCCCTGCTCATCCAGCACTCCGCGTATGCCGGTGATACTTCTGTTAAAATACTCCGGCGGCGACAGAAAAATATCGTTGGGAGTTGACCACGTGTTGCCATCCCATTTGGAATACATAACGGCATCGGTTCCCCCCCCGCCGGGGCTACCAAAAACTCGCTCCGCCCAAAAAAGATGGGCAACGCCCGCCGGGTCGGATATCAGAAACGGGTCAATAGACGAAAATCCTTCTGAATTGGAAAGGTCTATCGGGGCGTCACAACTGACCACGTCTCCGGGAGCATCCGCCACTGCATTTTGAGGGAAAAATGCCCAGAGGCATACCAGCACAGCCAATGTTATCCACGCAACTATTTTTTTATCCAATAGTCTTCGCATACCTTTTACGCCTCGCCCCGCAATCCTGCTGGAAGTGGGGCTATTTTCCACATTATATTCGAACAACCGTCGCCATCCCGTCAGCCGTTTGAGTGACATTACGGGTATCCACAATCACTTTAGCTGCCGATTGAATATTCGCCCAATTGTAATCGCTATGAGCGGTGATGATGACCACACAATCCATGGTTGATAACAAATCGCCGGTCAGTGATTGCGAGTGCAGGGTTGTTCCGTTTAACTTTAAGTGCGGCACATACGGGTCATTATAAAACAACTCGGCTCCGCGTGCATCCAGCAATCGCAACACGTCCAGCGCAGGTGATTCGCGCACGTCATCAACATCCGGTTTGTATGCCACCCCCAGCGCCAAAATGCGCGCGCCGTTCACCGCTTTTCGCTCGGTATTCAGCGCATCCACCACTTTTCCGACCACATGCATCGGCATTTCGGCATTAATTTCGCCGGCAAGCTGCACAAAGCGCGCGGTGTAGTTTACCTGTTTCAGTTTCCACGACAGATAATGCGGGTCAACGGGGATGCAATGCCCGCCCACCCCGGGACCGGGCACAAACTTCATAAACCCATAGGGTTTGGTGGCGGCTGCGTCAACAATTTCCCAAACATCCAATCCCAGTTTATCGCACATAATTGCCATTTCATTGACCAGCGCAATATTGACGGAACGAAATGTGTTCTCCAAAAGCTTGGTCATTTCTGCCGCCATCGGCGATGAAACGGGTATGACCTGCTCGATGATGGTCTCATAAAAAGCAACTGCCAGCGCTTTGCACGTCGGTGTGATGCCGCCCACCACTTTGGGAACGTTGCGCAAATGGTAATGTTTGTTGCCGGGGTCAATCCGTTCCGGCGAAAATGCCACAAACAAATCACGCCCGATGGTCAACCCGCTTTCTTCCAGTATCGGCGCGAGCAGTTCCTGCGTTGTGCCGGGGAATGTTGTACTTTCCAGCACCACCAGCACGGTCGGGGTGAGCAGGTCACGCAATGCTTCACTGACCGCCAAAATATACGAAACATCCGGGTCGCCCGATTTATTGAGCGGGGTGGGTACGCAAATTATCACCACATCGGCATCGACAACCGGGGCGAAATCGGCAAAAGCGTGCAACCGTGCCGCCGACACAGCCTCTGCCAATGTCGCGCTTGGCACATCTTGCACGGGGCTTTCGCCACGGTTTATATCGGCGACTTTCTTGTCGTCCATATCTATCCCAATCACCGAAAATCCGGCTTCGGCACATGCCATTGCTACCGGCAATCCAACATATCCCAAACCGACAACGGCAATTTTTGCAGTGCGAGTTTGGAGTTTTTCAAGAAGTTCCATAAAATATCCCTGTTGTTATAATTGATTTTATTTTGGAGACGGTATTTACTTTAAGAAATTATTTGTTTTTGCCAATTATAGGCACACCTTTTTTTATTGAAACTCGCAATCGGCGCAAAATTTTTACCTGCAAACCCCAATTACGCCCCACCGCCACACGCATTGCCCATCCACAATCAACCATTGCTATACCATCACCCACATCGGGGAATTGCGCTCGCAAACAGATTATTTATTCGTGCTGGGGGCAATTGACATCTCTGTAATTTTGAAAGGAGGTTCGAAACACATTTACAACTGAATAGATATTGTCAGATTGATAAATCAAATTGACCACCGCAGTTGCACCTTTATTTTTTTAATTTCCATTACATTTTTTCGATACATTTTATAGTATATTGTTAACTGCGCTGTGGCTTAAATTGGAGGAAGTATCTTATGAAGCGTAAGCAATTATTTTTTATTTTTTCTGTACTTATTTTTACCGCCCTTATTTTATCAGGTTTTGGCATCAATACCGATGGGCGGGCATTAGCCCAAACAACACGCGAAAACGCTCTCACGCCTGCTCAAACCGCTCAAGCAATCGGCGAAGTTTTTACCACAACTCAGACATCTGCCGATGGCGATTGGGCAACCGTGGCGGCAAACCCGCAGCGAACCTCTTGGACATCCGAGCAGGTGTCCGGAAACTTGCAAGTGGCGTGGTATCGTCCCATTGAAGCCTATATTTCGCAGAACACCCAAATTATCGCCGCGCACGGATTGCTATATGTGTCCACTGCTCGCGGGTTGTACGCCTTAAATGCCGGTGATGGCAGCGTGGCGTGGCGTTACGATACTACTATGCCGCTGGGAAACTCGCCCACGGTAGACGGCAATGTTATTTATGTGGCGGGATATGACCGCAAACTTCACGCGCTGAACGCGCTGAACGGCACGCCACTGTGGGAATTTGCCGGAGCAAAAGCCGGGTACGACACCAATCCGTTGGTGGTGGACGGCAAAATTTTCATCGGCAACCGTGATGGCACAATGTACGCCATCGGAGCCGACGGCACCCCGCAACAGGGGCAGTTGATTTGGGCATACGATACGGGCGCGCCCATTCTCATTTCGGCGGCATATAAAGATGGAACCATCTTCTTTGCCGCCAACAACAATTATGCGTATGCGTTGAACACCACTGACGGGCATCTGGTGTGGAAATCCGGCAAAATGCCGGGCGCGCAATTTCAATCGTATTGGCCCGTTGTTTTTCGCGATAAAGTTATATTCTCGGTGGCGCACGGCTATCGAAACGATTTGGCGCCGGGAACGCGCAGTGTGCCCCATCCGGATGGGAACACCTTTGCATCCGTGAAACAGATGCAGCTCGCAGATATTTTCTCCAATGGTACCGAAGGACAAATCATCGGTAACGAAGTTCCATCGCAAACGTGGGCGCACGGGTATCCCGTGGTTGACGCGCACAATATCACCGAATATCTGGAAGACAATCCCCAATCTGACACCTACAAACATAAACCGTGGCGGCGAATGTATGTCGTGTTGAATATATCCAACGGACAAGAATTTACATTCGATTCCGATAATGATGGCTTTCCGGAATATATTCCCGCCACATACTGGGGAACCACATCCGGCAACCGGTATCCGCCCATTGTTGGCAACGACGGGCTGTTATATTTTAGCAATTTGTACAAATGCTGCTCCGACGCCAAAGGGCGGGTAATGGGTTGGAATATTGACGCACCGGGATACTTGAGTTTTTTGGGACCGGTGCAAGCCTTTACCGGCGCGGCGGCAGCCGTCGCCGAACCGCAAGCCATTTCGGTGGGCGGCAATTTAATTTACCGCAACCTGTGCTGCGACCGTGTCGGCGATTGGGTGAGCTATACAACTCCCGGACAATCGGGGCAGGCGTGGTCATATAATCTGGATGATATTGCGCCCAATTACGACCCCATGTGGTTCATTGACCCTGACGCTATTTCTCGCCATCGCGGATGGTATCAGGGCAATTCAAACAGTATGAATGCCGCATACCACAATCACGGCGACCAAAACGCCATTATTCCCTATCAGGGCATGTTATTCGTCCACCGCAGCAATACTATTGTTGCCTTCAGCCCGAATGGCGGCACTCAAGCGTTGTCAATGCTGCCCATCCAAACGGGACAAGATTCAACGGCTCCGCTCTCTACCTCGGATATTTCCGGTCGTTTAAATGATGAAATTCAGAAAATGGTCACTGTGGGACATCTTCGTCCCGGATATTACCACGCCCGAACGCTGGTAAAGGCTGTTGAGAATTATTTTGAAAATCCGGGCGATACACTTTACACGTTATCCGTGGCATACCCGTATCTTTCGCCTGATTTGCAATCGCAGGTAAAAACCTATTTACAGAGCGAATTTGATACTTATTTTGACAACGAGATGTATGCTCGCATGGGTTGGAATGGCGCGCCGAGAGAGGCGATGGAACTTCCGCCGGAGGTTGCCGACGATATTGCCAGCGGCAAATATCCGCCCTCACCCCAATCTGCAAACGGGTTTCTATGGTCGTACCCGCAAATAAATTTTTATGCTATGTGGAAATATGCCGCAAATGTCCCGGACGTAAATGCCCAAACGTTGTATGCGCTGGCGAAACCTAAAATACAGGTTCCCGTTCCCGCGCCGCCGGGGATGTCCCAAACGACTTATTTTCGGCAACAACCGTATGAGTTGAACGGCTGGATTGCGGGGTATATCGGTTTTTTGAATTTGCAGGATTTAGCCGGTATGTCCGGCACCGATGCCTCGTTGCGCACTCGTGTTTCGGATGAACTGAGCCGGTTGGAAACCATGCGAATTGATACTTTTACCAAAGAATCGTATTGGCAACCGGGCGCACCGGACTATCGATATTATAAAAAGAATTTTGATATTGTGGGCAATTTCCTTTACATGGTTCCGGAACTCGCCGCGCAGTTGCGCGCCGGCAAACTTTCTGCAGTGCAGGCGGCGGTCGATGAATACGATTATATTGCCCCGTATTGGTTTGTCGCCCGCTATGAAACTTCTATCGGCGAGCGGGGGATGTCGCTGCTGTACAATTATTCTTCATTATTTAAAGCGAAGGCGCTCATTCTTCAGGAACCGCAGCAGGAATTATCAAAATATCTCGACGTGCCTGCCTTCCAAGTTGGCGATTTACTCTACATTCAGAATTTAGTCACGCTGCTGGACGGGGCAAATTACACGCCGACGCCGGATTTCATCATCAACGAAACGCCATCATTCCAAGCGGTCAATCCCGGTGAAGATGCCACATATATCATCCAAATAACGCCCGTTAACGGATTCACGTCCACTATTACCATTGAAGCTGCCGCACCCCCTGAACTCACATTGAATATCGCTCCGTCCAGAATTGTCCCCACAGGTCCCCAAAATTCAACCATCATTCTATCTTACAATGCCGGTGGGGGAACACAGATCGGATTGTGGTTCAACATCCCGGTTACGGTATCGGGGGGCGGCATTATAAAAACCACCAACTTGGGCATTCTCATCGGGGGCACAAAAGTTAACTTGCCGCTGGTCTTAAATAATTACTGATTGATCCACCGCGCCCCTGGGTCACAGTGGGTTCCATACCGAGTGGGGATAAGCTCTCTGCCCACCGGGAACCCGCTGGTGATGTGCATAATTTCTCCCGACATTATTCATCAACTCATTTATTCTCGCTTTTTTTTAAGAGGTTATTATGGTAAAAATAACTATTCGCCAATTTATACCATTGCGCTGCATAATGAGCGTGATATTTGGCATAATATTGCTATTTTCAGGATATGTGCCAGCGATGATTGTGGCAAAAGCTCAAACACCGACCCCGCCGCGCCGGGTGAACATTCCTCATTTTGACGGAAACGTCTCATGGGCGCGCAGTGCAATTTTTTGGTTCGGGCAAAATGAAGTGAGCCTGCCCGGCAAAAACTATGCCGATGTTCGCACAGCATATACCGATGACGGGTTGCAAGTTCGAATCACGGTGGTCGATTACTTTTTGTGGTATCTTTCCAACGCCACACCCACGGCAGATTTGACGCAGTACGATGCCGCCGCAATTTACATCGACACCAATCCCAACGGGGCGGTCACGCCGCAACCGAGCAGTTATCAATTTCTCATCGGCGCGCGTCATTGGCAGGATATGGATAATTATGTGCGGCAGGCTCATGGCACAGGCAGCGGGTGGAATACCAACTGGACGCCTTCCACGGCATGGACAGCTTTTTCTGACATGTCATGGGGGTGCAATCCGGGTCCCAACAAT